>JBKKAL010000136.1:0-8829 GCA_046714695.1 Pyrinomonadaceae bacterium | reverse complement strand
ATCGACCAAGCACACGCTTTGTCCTGCCAGTGCCAAGGCGATAGCGAGATTAGTGGCGGTGGTACTTTTTCCTTCTCCTGGTAGGGAGGAGGTGACTACCACGGTCCGAGCACGGCCTGCGACATTCGCGAATTGGAGATTGGTCCGTAACTGCCTGAATGATTCCGCCCGAGGGCTTTGTGAGGGGGAGCTGGTTAGCAGTGGTCGTTGAGCGGCACCCTGATCGAAGGCTATTGCTCCCAACAGGGGTGCATCAGTAACGCGACGTAAATCGGCCTCCCCCCGAATTCGGTTGTCGAGGGATGCGCGCAGGATCGCAGCTCCTCCTCCGACCGTGAAACCAATTAGGAGACCAACCAGAAGGTTTAGACGAGTGTTGGGGGCTGATGGGGAACCCGGTGCCGTTGCGGGCTTAATGATCGACAAACTCACCGGTGAAACGCCACTGGTCTTTTGACCTTCTAACAGGTCGACAGCCGATATGAGACTCTTAGCCACCGCCTGCGCGACGGCAGCTGCCTGAACTGGTGAGCTGTCGGTGACCTCGATCTCAATGAGGACCGTGTTGGGATCTGTCGTCGCCTGCACACGGTTGGCTAGTTCTTCAGCCGACAGGCTTAAGCCCAGAGAGTCTATCGCCGGTTGAAGCACGACCGGCGAGTCGACAGTCTTCGCGTAGGACTGGACACGTGCCTGACTGAAAGTGTTGCCTTGATTGAGCTCCTGAACGGTTCCGGAGCTTTGGATAGCTACAAACAGTTGCGTTGAGGAAGTATAAGTAGGTTGCGTGAGGGCGGAGGCGCCCCCTCCTACGAGCAGTCCTGCGAGCGTTGTGGCGACTATCAAGACCCAACTGCGGCGTGCGATAGCGAGGTATGCGCGTAGGTCCAAATCGAGGTCCCCCTGAATCGATAGCAGGGGCAGTCCGCTTGCACTCCCCAACAACTTTGTACGTCATATGGCAATTCCATCCTACCTGCCACCACCTGCTTCACGGCGCTTGGTGCGTCCTTGTGTCATGGGAGTTGATACCCTCCGCACCGAAGCAGCAGATTTGTCATTCCGTCAGATTTCCACTCCATCTGGAGATTGTCAGTTTGCTCTCCGACTGCACTTGGGCGAGGTACTCAAATCCGCGAGTTTGCCTTTGTGTGTAATTACTCTCTCGAATCAGTGCCCGAAGCGCGAATAGTTTGCTCATCCAAAACTGCGGGCACGGAACGCAATTGAAAGAAGATCGCGAGCCGAAGATCAATCTTGTAGATGGCCCGCATTAGCAAAATCGCATTAATCCCTGCGCCAGTTGGTTAACTTTCAAAGTCAAGATGGCGGACAACTTCAGCCCTCCCATGATCGGATCTATAGTTGCCATGAACTTCGTCCGTCCACCTTGACCTGTGAGTCTAGAGATGGCGGTGTATCCATGGGCCCGGGACATACGAGGTTTTTTTGGCGACCTGAGGGATGGGCATGCGGCCTTCCAGGGCGAGCTCCAAGGTGATGTTCGGTCACGTCCCAGTTTTGGCTCGGTCCCGCAGTCATTGGCTGTCATTCTGCTCCCAGCCATGCCCCATCCCGTTTTGCGTAGCAATTCGTCTTCAAGACAAGGTCGCCTTGCCGCATTTCTCTACGATTTTATGAGTTTTTGGATACGAAACATGAAGCGGGTAAACAGCGGGTGTAATTAGGGTTGGCACAAGGTTGGCCCAATGTAGGCCGCTAACGACGCACCTGCTGCATGCAGTCCGTGGTGCTTAAGGGCCGAGCATCGGGGTTAAGCCATCGTAGTCCTAACGAGGCGCGGGGAATGGGCCACCAGTAAAGGTGACTTTCACGAAGTACTGAAGTTCGCAGCCGTCGTCCATCTTCCAGTGTTGGCAAGGCTTCGGAAGGCGTGCCGCTGGCGGCGGTGGCGGAACCCGACGCAACACTCAGGGACTGTGGCCATAGGTCCCGACAGCACCGCTGCCGCCGCGAAGATTGGCAGTCTCGGGCCGTCATCGATGTCCAAACTGTCGTCCTCATCAACGACGAACAAGTGCCCGCCTCCGTGGGGTGGCGATCGCCAAAGCCCACGGGTTCGCTTCAGTGTCCCCCGAAAACGGTTGCTCGGGTCCAGGAACGTTGCTTGCAGCGGTTCATTGCCGACGCATTCGACAATCTACGATCTATCTTGATCAGCCTGCTTGTCTGATCCCTACCAAGGAGGGGCGAATCCCGGGGTTTGTGTCACTAACGTTTACGAATGGTCGATTCACTACACATACAATCAGGTCATGCGTATTTGCTGCCTGAATAACTATCCTTTGGACAAGATGTGGAGAATGGCTGATGAGCAGCTTATGCCTCGTCAGCATGTTTGGGGAGTGGACAGTCTTGCAGAGGATGGTCATTCTGTAAGCATCGCTCCGTACGAAGAACCAGCGGAACGCGGGATGCTGGCAAAGATGTCCAAGAAGTCCAGATACGTTCTGGGTCAACTGGACCAAGAGTTGTTTGCAATACGACAGTCCGCGGACCTCTATTATTCCGCAGATCAGGGGAGTGCTCGTGGGCTCGCACTCCTACAAGCAAAACCCGTCATCTCGGTAGTGCATCACAAGTCCGATGCCGGCGCCCTTGGCCTAACAACCACTCGACGTCATGCCGGCCTAGTTTGTCTGTCCGAACATGTTCGCTCGATGCTACCGACTGAAGTTCGTCGTAGATCCATAGTTGCACCGTGGGGACCGGACCTAGGAAGTGGTCTTTACGTTTCTGTTGATGAGTCCGGCGGAATATTGAGCGCTGGCAAATCCAACCGGGACTTGCCGACTCTGGTGGCTGCGCTTGCAAGGTCGGGTGATGGTGCGCGCGTCTATGACCCGTTTCGCCGGATCACTTCGCCGCCAAAAAACGTCACAATCGTGCAACCAGGGCACTCGGAAGAGGATCCGGCTGCGCCAGGCGTTTACTTGGCGAGGAAGGTTATCAGTGACATAGCGCGAGCTAGTGTTGTTGCCATCCCAGTTCTTGACCCAGATAGGCTCACAGGGCTCACTGAGATCAATGATGCGCTTGCCTTGGGCAAACCTATGGTGGTTACACGCTCGCCCTATTTGCCAATCGACATTGAGGCTTCTAATTGCGGGATATTTGTGGATCCTGGCGATGTTGACGGCTGGGTTAGAGCATTGCAGCAACTGCAGGATGCTGATGTTCGACGCGAAATGGGCCTGAACGCCCGAAAATTTGCTGAACAAAGTTGGAATTATTCTCTTTGGAATGATACTCTTAGGAATTTTGTGAATTCCGTCTAGATGCACGTCAATCCCGAAGTCCCGGAATTACAATTCTAACAAGGTATTGAGTTTGGATTTTGGATATAGAGTTCCAATGCGATGAGACCCTACACTCGAAATACGGCCTTGTCCCGCACTCGACCGGCATCGACCTACCTCAAGTGCACGCAGATCTCGCGCGACGGGACTAGGCTTGCGTCGGTCACCTAGTAAGCTCGTCCAGACTGGTTGTTGTTGAATTTGAGGACCCTGTGCGAGAACAAGTACTTAAGCATTCGGCGGTCCTTTGGCTGCTAGGTGCAGTGTTGGCAGCATCGGCTGCGGCTGCGGCTGTGGCTTTTGGTGGTACGCCTATGATGCTGATCCTGTGTGCGTCCCTCGTCGCCGTCGTAATTAGTGCATGCGCTCTGCGGTGGCCAACTTTGGCGCCTTGCATTGTAGTCGTTGCGGCCGTCTACGACAGGCACATCTACTTCAACTATGAAGTATTTCAACTGTCCAGTTTGGTGCTCGTTCTACTACTAGTTGCACCTGCTTTTTTCCGAGCGTGGGTAGTAGAAGCCTCGAGGCTGCCTAAGTTTCTCTCGGTCGGTGCTGTTGCGCTGGTCCTCGGATTCATACTTTCAACGTTCTCTTCGCCTGACAGCAGCCTCGCAATCGTGGGGACAGTCCGTTGGATCCTGGTGATCAACATGATCCTTGGTACGGCTGCCATGGTTGCCCGCGACCGAAGACTGGCAGGTCGCTTGGCATGGTGTTTGGTCATGGGTGGTGCCATAGCCGCAACTTTTGCGATTGCTCAAAGGCTTGGAATTTACATCTTGATTGGTCCGCCCTACGCCGAGGGAGTCTATAACTCAACTTTCGGCTACTACAGCAACTATGCAAATTATGTAGCCATGGCATCTGTTGTAGGTGTTGGGCTCGTGCTGCACCTGCAAAGATCAGCTGGAAAGTGGAAATTCGTTGCGGTGGTCGCGACCGCAATGTCGGCCTACGGCGCTGTTTCATCACTGTCCCGAGGCGCAATCCTCTGCATGGGGGTGGGCATCGGGCTGGTTTTGGTCCGACAGGTATCGCGGCCCGGCCGATTTATTGCCGCTTCTGCAGGGATCGGACTGGCAGGTGGCGTGGTTTGGTTATTCACGTCCGAGGAGTTCAAAGAAGGTCTGATTAGTCGTTTTCTCGTGGCTCCAGGCGGTGACGTTGTTCGTCGCCAGATGCAGTCCGGAGGGCTTGGCTTGTTGGATGAAACGCCCCTCGGGATAGGTTTCAATAACTTTCAGGCTTTTGTTGCCTCGGGGAGGATTTCGGCAGATAAGGCACTGGCTCATGCGCATAATTCCTATATCCAAATGGGTTTAGATTCGGGGTGGATTGGTCTTATCGGATTCGTAGTTATCACAATGGGTGCGTGTCTCGCCGGCCTCAAAGGAGGGGACGTAGCCCTTCGACTTGGTTCGGCCGCAGCACTCGCTGGCTGCCTCATCCAAATTTCCCAAGACTTCTTCTTCTTCGAACCAGCCTCGATGGCTTTGTTTGGCGTAGTTTTGGCACTCAGTGCAGCGAGGGCGCCGATGGGCATCCAACCGCCCGATGAGGGTCAAGGCCTACTCTTCATTCCAGTTGGCAAGGGCAATCAGGAACCCGGGCTCAGATTCGGGCGACCACTGGTTGCGTTGGTCGCGTCCCGCAGTAGTTCGCTCGTGATTCTCGCTGCTAGCGTAGGGCATTCTTGGAGGCCCGACCCGAATGCCTATTCTGTTTTCGGCCAGGCCCAGACTCAGGTCGTTGGGCGATGATCCGCTCAAAACCCCTGCTGGACGCGCCGACTTCCAGCAGACTGCTTGGAAATCGGCGGAAATGCCGGGTGAGCTTGAGGACGTATCCCGGTTAATCTAGATGACACGGATCCCAGGCTGGTCGAGGGTTATTGGCATTGCGGTGCGGAATTACTCCGCCCCGGAGGACCAAAAAGCCTGGACAGCTACCATTCCTAACCAATGTCTTACCCGGATCTCCGCCAGCTGGCCCGTGACCCGCCGGACCCCGCGCGGACCCGACTCCGCATGACAGTATCACCTGTGTTATGGCTCTGAGGATATGACCTGCACATCGCCGGAAGGGAATCGGACGCACAGCTCGGTCTTACCGAAGCCGCTGTCTCGGGCGAAGAATCGGGCTGTGTTCGCCGCCGGTGCCGCCGGGTCAGACGGCTGCTCGACAAGGTCGTGATAGGCGCTCCACGCCACACGGCCGACCGTTCCGGAGCTGTCCCATGTCATGTCTACACGGCCCGTCTCATTACGCAGCCATCGAAGTGCAACGGCTGATGAGTTGGGCCGCAAGGTCTGCGAACCAACATTGAACGAGGTCGGGGAGAGCCACGTGAAGGTTCGGAGGCTAACCTGATCAGTCTGAAAGAAACCGCCCGAGCCGATGTTGTCAGGGTCCGCGACTTCATAGCAGTCGCTGGCGGTGGCGGCCGATAGGCTAACGATCGATGAGCCTACCGGAAGCGCCCCTGATCCACCGGTGACCCCGATGAGCGTGTTACCGACAATGCCTGAGTACGAAGGTGTTGCATGGGTTGTTCCGTCGCTAATGTACAGTGACCCACTTGCCGGAAACGATGATGCGTCTGAAACTGTGATCGCAATGACAGGAAAGGACAATGGTGTGGTGGTAAGGGACTTTCCCTGGCCCGCGGTATATCGATTCGCCCCGCCCATATTGGCGCTGAGTGCGAACCGGTTGCGTAGGTTTGACGTGTTTGCCATCAATCGAGTCAGCATAGAACCCTTGAAGTTGTAGATTCTCGTCCGCATTGTATTCATCTGCACCACTCGGGCCGACCCGTCGCCCAACGTGATCGCCGTTTCTCCTGGGATCAGTGTCCCTAGTATCGATCCGCCGTTCCATTCATTGCCTGATCCAACCCACTGCACACCACCCGTCCCGTCTGCGATGCAGTTTGAAAAGGATGCGTTGTTGGTTCCAATAGTCCATTGATACTTGTGTGATCCCCACACGTGCACATTGGCAAACTGTTCACCGCCCACGTAACTTCCGGCAACGATATTGACGCCTATGTGACCATCGTTGCGTGCGACTACACCATTCATGAAAAGGGAGTCGTGTGGACCGCGCCACTCTAGGCCGTCCCCTGCACAGTCAGTGATGGCGAAATTGGACCAGCGGGCTTCCATTTCGTATCCGCCAGACCCATATTCGGAATAGACGCCACCTGATGCCCCGTTCTGCACTATGACGTTGTCCATTACGTAAGTCTTGCCATAAAGGCGCAGAGGCCAGCCGATAGCGTTGCCCACTTTGTTGCCGTCGAGTGTAATGTCCCGAAAGCCAAATCGCGCAGGAACGCTGTAGCTGGTGGGGTTTCCCACCCCGGTCAGACTACTGAAATTAAAAGTCCGGATGAGATCTTGGTTGGCTCCGCTCCAAAGACGAACGGCGCTCCCGCGATATGGCAATTTGGCATCGGTGCCGCTGAAAACGTCACCTCCAAGACCGGACCCAAGAATGTATACGCCGCCATAGGTCGTAAGCGCGGAGCTGGCCGCCGACTTGTAGCATTCGACAACTCCGCGGATGAAAACAGTGCCTCCGCTTGCCGCATTTGCGGCATCCAATGCGGCCTGCACAGCTGCGGCATTGGCCTGTGCTTGTGCGCTACTGACGCCATTGCCGTAGGTGATGGTTCCAAATCCCTCTGGGTAAAAGACCCCAGTTAGTGGGTGGCGGGAGGCGCCTACTACAGGTGCAAACTTTGCAGAAAGGTCCGGAAGTTGAGCGGCCGGTAGCTTCGAATTGGTATCCAATGTCGCCACACCGGATGCTACACCTTTCTCCGCAGTGGGCACGTACGCAGTGGATGGATTCTTGTCACTGGGGGCCGCATTCGCGCGGCTCCCGCTAAGAGCCGACATGGCGGAAGCGCCAGTGAAAGCTGTAACCAAGCTTCCAAACTTAAGGAGGCGGCGACGTCCAACCCCATTCTTGGTTTCGAGGGCGGGCTGCTCTTTCTTTCCACTTTTGCTATTCATGGCCGCCGTGCAATCCAACAGGCGTGACACCACGAGGAACTGCCCTGGAATCAACATGCGCACCTCTCAAGCTGACAAATTGCCGTCTCTCGAAGCTATTTGGTGGCAACCGCAAAGACCACAGTGGACGTTACGCGTCTTTTCAGGTGGAGGCTACTTGTTTGAAAGTGATGGGTACACATATTTGAGTGAGAAGAAACAAAGGCGATGGACAGGTTTGCTTCAGGTCTTGAAGAGTCGATTGAGCAACGAGACCTATCGAAAGGCGCTCTATGGGTACTGCGTTGGGCTTGCAATGCGGGTCGCCCGTAGCGCATAGACTTTCAGCCATGACGCCAATCCGTATCCAGCGCTTAGTGCTGGGCATTGCTACCGCTCTTGCCATCGTGGCTGTCATGGTCTCGATGATTTACCTGTACGTGACTGTGCCAGAGACCCGGAGTACTGCGACGGCTTGGGGTATGAGCGGCGTAGTGCTGATGTTATATTTGTTGTCCGCTTACCTTGGGATTTACTCGACGCCTCGCCAAAGAAACGCCGCAGCGCCTTTCGATGGCCGCTGATCTTATGTAACTGCCCGGTGCGGCCCTACACAAAGCTGCTTCTGCGGCTTTATCCCGACCGTGCCGCTGACGGGTCCCTTGCTGGACTTTCATCGGCCCGCCATTGGCGCTGCGGGTGAGCGGTCAGTTGCATGATTGGTTTCGTGACCGGAGGGCTGTAGTTGCTGGGGTGGGGGCGAGAACAGCTCCGGTAGGCGTCTCCGTTGTGACGAAGTCAACTTCGTTGTTATTCATTGTCCTGAGCTCTGCTCCTGCAGTTCAATGTCTTGGCTGCCGTCGCGCAGGTCGACGTATACGGATTCGGCGTCATCCACGACCTCCACGGGCTTGCCCACCGCCTGTTTGACGGCGCCGATCTCGGTTGCCATGGCCCTGGCCTGGGCAGCCTGATGGATGTTACCGGTGCACTGAAGGTTTGCGTTACGGGCGTTCACCATTGGCTTTTTTGAGAGGTTGCTTGGGAATCGGAGTCGTAAAAAATCAGACAGCGCCACCGGCAATCTCGGGTGCGGCCGCGTCCGCCGACTCTTCCGGCGCAGCCGTTTCGCTGACGCGGGGGACGGGGTTCGGGACCGCGTACGACTGTTTGCCGTCGCGGGGGACATTCCGCTGAAAACCAACAGGGGCCGGCGACGGCGATGACCGCCACTGCACCCGCACCAACCGCTATCCAGCTTCACAAAGGAATGCCGATATTGGGCAGCTGCATCAAATTCCGGCGCCTTGCGGATGGCTGGTGTTCAGGCTCCCCATAGGGCTGCTGGCCCGGCTGTTGGGCGTAGGGCAGGAATGGTGGCTGCACTCCCTGGCCCGGTGCCGGAGGAACGGGCGGGTACGAGGTGCCGTTTTCAGGCTGCTGGTGGTGAGGCTGTTGCGGCAATCCAGGTTGGTCGTTGTCGTTCACTGTGTCGGACAAAATTT
>JBKKAL010000135.1:0-11220 GCA_046714695.1 Pyrinomonadaceae bacterium | reverse complement strand
TTGGAAACCACTCGACCATCGTTTTCGATCATGCGTGGTCCATAGGTATTGAAGATCCGCGCAATTCTCGTATCCACGTTATTCTGACGGTGATAATCCATCATCAGCGTTTCGGCGATGCGCTTGCCTTCGTCATAACAACTGCGCAAACCTATGGGATTGACATTTCCCCAGTAGCTCTCCGGCTGCGGATGAACCAGCGGATCACCATAGACTTCGGAAGTGGAGGCTTGAAGAATGCGAGCCCTGACACGCTTGGCGAGGCCGAGCATGTTGATTGCGCCCATCACGCTCGTCTTGACCGTCTTGACGGGGTTGTACTGGTAATGAATCGGCGAAGCAGGGCAGGCCAGATTGTAGATTTGATCTACTTCGAGCAGGATCGGCTCGATGACATCGTGACGCAGCAACTCGAAATTGCGGTCATCGAGCAGATGCAGAACATTTTCGCGGCGTCCGGTAAAGAAATTATCCAGGCAGATAACTTCGCACCCATCACGCAATAGGCGCTCGCACAGGTGCGAGCCGATAAAACCCGCCCCCCCGGTAATCAGTACTCTCATCAGCGTTCTTTACAGAGAGCGTTGATAAGGTTGCGGCCCTTATAACTCATCATCATCCGGCTCGCAACCGGCGAACGCGCTCGCCTCACGCAAAGCGTTTTCTATCAATCGGATTATTTGCCCGCCATTCCCAATCGCCGGGAGGCTAAAGCTTCGTTGAGATGATTCGGATGCGCGAGGTTGAGGACAGTGTTGCGTAAGATGACCATCAACTCCTCGTTCTCACGCTGGAAGCACCCGGTCAAGGGATGATCCTGCGTTTTGACGATCACGCCTTCCCTCACCCACTGCCAGAACTGCGCCTGTGTTGTCCAGAATTCTTTCCGGTCACGACAGACGACCAGTGCCGTTCGTTTCTTCTTCTTACTCTTCTTGGCACTCATGATCCGCTCCTCATGTGGCGCGAGACGCTTGAAATTCCGGCAAGAGGTATCTAATAATCAAACTCATCAAATGTCAACGAGCCATCTCCGTCAACGTCATTATCCGACGCGATTGTAATCGTCTTGCAGGCGCACGATGTCGTCCTCGCCCAGATAGCTGCCGCGTTGGATTTCGATAAAAACGAGCGCTTCATCCAGTGGATTCTCAACCCTGTGAGCAGCCCCTATGGGGATGTCAACCGTTTCACCGACTCCTAATATTATCTCTTGATCATTCAGTGTTACCCTGGCCTGCCCCTCGACGACCATCCAATGCTCCGCGCGTTGCGCATGTTTCTGATAACTCAAGCGCTTTCCAGGCAACACCTCAATCCTCTTGACCTTGTAGTTCTCGCCCTCATCCAGCACGGTGAAGGTTCCCCACGGGCGACGATCAAAAAGAGGTGAGTTATCCTGAGTTTCCGCCTTGTCCATTTCTACCATCTCACTTTGTATCCTTTCCCTCGCAAGAGATAGCGATTATATCCCAATCAACATCAGTTCTCACTTCAGCCTGACTCTCTTCTTGAAATATCTCGTGCCACCCAGCACAAAGCCCCCGACGAATCGGAGGCTTTGTGTTAAGCAGGATCCGGTTAAAGATTGACAGTCTTCAGTTACTTGCCGGTATTGACGTACTGAATGCAGTCGCCCTGGTTTTTGAATGTGCGCGGTGTATCGAACCGCTCCCACCCACCATTCTTACATTGGTCTTTATTCTGAGGGGGACCGGTTTGGGGATCGCACGCATCGCCGATTCCATCGAGATCAAAGTCGGCTTGATCAGGATTAGGGACGGACGGGCAGTTATCGCTGCAATTTATAGTTCCGTCATTATCTGTATCCGGTTCAAAATCGTAGATTGTACCGTTGAAGTTGAACAAGTCAGTTTCAACATTGTAGCCGGGGTTATTTGTCCCGATGTTTACCCCATAGCCAACGACTACTGCACCAGGGCATGTTGCATTAATTTGAGCCAAGGTATAGCTTGCAGGACCGCCAGGGGTGCCAACAATGGTCCCATTGGAACACGTTACGGTTCGGGTTGACCAAAATAGACCGGAATCTACATCCCATTTTTGCCACACATTATTTACAACTGTTGGGTTCCCATTATTACCAGGGTTTTGATAGGGTTCAAAAACCAAAGTTGTAAAGCCGGTTGTACCGTTTAGCAAAGCGATCACTTGATAAGCCGGGTCTGCACCGGGAAAGGGCGCGCTTACTTGTTTCGTGTAATAGCTAAGGTCCGTAACGCTTGCTAACGGAGTGTTTGCTCCGTGCAGGTATTGCGCTTTAGCGGTAAGCGTAAGGTCAGTTGTTAGTTGAAGTGCTCCACAACCTGCTGGTGTCGTAGCATCCACAATGAAATTTACTGCTCCGCCCGGTCTTGTGTCTGCCGTAGACCAGCCTTGTTGATTGGTCGGAGTTACAACAATGATATGGGCCACTGCCGCCATTGTAACGAGTACCAATGCCGAGGCGGCTATAGCTGCGATTAATGTAAGCACAAAAAATCTTTTAACTTTCATCTTTATTCTATCTCCTAAGAGGGGCAAGCAACTGCGAACAACCGCAGCGCGGGGTTAATGGGTTTGAGGAGCGAATATCCAGGGAACTCCTGCGGCTTCCGCACGGGCGAAACGCTTCGTTTATGGATCAGTCGAGGTTTTACAGTGTGCCGAAATGTACAACATCAGCCGCATTGACCGGCACTAATAAAGCGCTGAGTTGAGCCAAATCTACGGAACGGAAGTGGGAATATAGAACTAAACTTCGCGGCAATTGCACTATTCCGATGGGCTGCTGGCGTACGTCACGGCATAACGAACGTTGGCAGTACTCAAGCGTAACTTCAAGTGGTCGCACTTTATTTTAATTAGCTCAGCTTGTCAACCGCACAGAGATTAAAACATTTAAAGGTGAGTCAATTCCATCCTTATCTCTGCGGACTTATGGGCCAACTGTTTTAGACTTGGGCCAACTGCGTTTCCCATGGGAGCGAGCAGCCAGGAATAAATCATTTAAGAGTAATTTCAATGCCCGGGCCAACAGCATTATGCTTGTGAATAGCGACGTGCCAGTTCGCGTTTGAGCAGTTTGCCCGTCGGCCCTTTCGGAATCTCCGTGATAAATCGCACGGACTTAGGGCATTTGTAGTCGGCCAATCGCTCACGGCAAAAGCCGATAATCTCGTCCTCCGTCGCCCGTACGCCTTCTTTGAGGACGATAAAGGCGGCGACCTCTTCACCATAGACCGCGTCAGGCACGCCGATGGTTGCTGCGGCGGCGACCGACGGGTGCATGTAGAGCACTTCGTCAATCTCTCGCGGGTAGATGTTTTCGCCGCCGCGAATAATCATGTCGGATTTGCGGTCAACGATGTAGAAGAAGCCTTCGGCATCCCTGTAGCCGATGTCGCCCGTGTGGAACCAGCCGTGACGAAATGCTTCGGCAGTGGCCTGAGGATTCTTGTAATAGCCTTTCAAGATGTTTTCGCCGCGCAGGACGATCTCGCCCAATTCTCCAAGGGCTACGTCCCTGTCCTCCTCGTCAACGACCCTCATCTCATTACCGATAGGCATTCCGCATGAGCCGGGGCGGCGGCGCTCGTCCGGCGGATTGAAGGTCGAGCGACAAGTGGATTCGGAAAGACCATAACCCTCTATCACCAGACAATCGAAAGTCTCTTCAAAACTTTTGAGGATTTCCGCTGGCACGGGAGCCGAGCCGCACATCGCGAATCTTAATTGATCAGTCTTGAGGCCGGCTGGCGTTCCCCCCGGAAAGGCGCTCAAAAGGCGAGCGAGCATGGTGGCGACGCTCCCGAATGAGGTGATCTCGTAGTCGGAGATGATCTGCCAGAAGCGCGAGGCAGAGAACCGTGGGCTCACGACCGTCGAAGCTCCGGCGTAAAGCGGCGTCAAAGTCGTCACCGAAACGGCGTTCATGTGAAAGAGCGGCATCAACGTCAACAGGCGATCTTCTTCTGTAAACTTGAGCCAGTCTGAGATCTGCCTCGCGTTGGCGAGCAGGTTGCCGTGCGTGAGCAAACAGCCTTTGGGTTTTCCGGTCGTCCCCGAAGTGTAAATGATAATCGCCTCGTCATCTTTTTCTATTGCAGGCGAAGCGAGAGTACCTGCGTCCGCAAACTCGGCGGTGGCCTGCGCTTCCACGTCGAACTCAATGATGTGGCGCAGCTCCGGCAGTTGGGAGCTAATCGCCTCCACTCCCGATTTGTACTCCGTATGCACGAGCAATGCTCTGGCTTCCGAGTTGGCGAGAACGTATGACAACTCCTGCGGCTTGAGCAGTGAGTTGACCGGGCCTGCGATTGCGCCAAGGTGGAAGCAGGCGAAGTAAGCGATGATATATTCCGGGCTATTCGGCATCAGAAGGCCGACCTTATCTCCCTTCGTCACTCCGCATGAGGCCAACAGGTGCGCGGCTCTGTTGACCGCGCTTGTGAACGCTGCATATGTATAGCGGCGTCCATCCGCCTCGGAGAAAAGAAAGACCTTATCCGGTGTGGTTAATGCGCGCTGCTCAAGCAGCTCGCGCAGATTTTTCGGTTCGGATGATGTGACCTGTGAACTCATGTTTTCACTTTCAATCATAGCCGTCTATGATATATTCAACTCTCGCTTGAGTCATCACTTCCGGGCTTGTTAGCCCACGGAGTGTTTCCGCAAGCACCATCCTTGAAATGAGTTCACAGCCAAGCTTTCGCTTTTTATTAACAGATACGATTCAGGCCAAAGATCAAATGCCGCTATGACAGTCTATAGAAATTTTATCGGCGGGGAGTGGGTCGAGTCCACTTCCAACAAAACAGTGGAAAACCTTAATCCGGCAAATACGGATGAGGTGCTGGGCGAGGTTCGTCAAGCGACTCGCGAAGAGGCACGGCGCGCAGTCGAGGCTGCAAGCACAGCCTTTCGTGACTGGCGAAGGACGCCCGCTCCAACGCGAGGGCGCATCCTTTCGCGTGCGGCGCGCCTGATGGAAGACGAGAAGGAGAGCCTGTCACAGCTTCTAACACGCGAAGAGGGCAAGACCATAGCCGAGTCGCGCGGCGAGTTGCAGCGCTCGATCAACGTCGCGGAGTTTTGCGCGGGCGAAGCGCGCCGCCTTAACGGTGAGACGATTCAATCCGAGCTGCCCTCGAACTTCGCTTACACGATCAAGCAGCCCTTGGGCGTCGTAGCCGTTGTCACGCCTTGGAACTTTCCCGTCGCCATTCCGGTCTGGAAGATTGCGCCCGCGCTTGTCGCCGGAAACACTGTCGTCTTCAAGCCCGCGACGCTCGTGCCCGCCACGGCAGTGCGCATCACGGAGATTTTCGAGGAAGCCGGCCTGCCCAAAGGCGTGCTCAATTTAGTTCTCGGCTCAGGCTCCGAGGCTGGAGATGAGATCATCGGCCACCCTGCGGTCAAGGCCGTTTCCTTTACCGGCTCGAATGATGTGGGCATACGTCTCTACGAACAGGTTTCGCGGCGCGGCGCTAAAGTTCAGTGCGAGATGGGTGGTAAGAATCCCGTCGTCGTGATGGAGGATGCAGACCTAGACCTCGCGGTCGAATCAACGGCGCAGGGCGCGTTCGGCTCATCCGGCCAGCGCTGCACGGCGACCAGCCGCGCCGTAGTCATTAATGATATTGCAGACGAGTTCGTCCGGCGCATCACTGCCCGCGCGCAAGACATGCGAATCGGGCCGGGCAATGATCCGCAAACGGAGATGGGGCCAAGCGTTGACGAGAACCAGTTCAAGACCGTTCTGCGCTACGTTGAGATCGGTCGCGAGGACGGCGCGCATCTCGCGTGCGGCGGCACGCGTGCCGACGGCGACGGCCTGGATAAAGGTTACTTCGTTCGCCCAGCCGTCTTCGATCACGTCACGCCGGATATGCGTATCGCGCGCGAGGAGGTCTTCGGGCCTGTGCTATCTGTTTTGCGCGTCAAGGATTTCGACGAAGCGATGATGGTCGCCAACGACAGCGAATACGGACTTTCCTCTTCGATCTTCACCAACGACGCGGCGCGAATCTTTCGCTTCGTTGACGAGATCGAGACCGGCATGACGCACATCAATTCGCCGACCACCGGCGGCGAAGCGCACATCCCCTTCGGCGGCATCAAGGCCACCGGCATAGGTGATCGCGAACAAGGATCAACCGCGCTCGACTTTTATACCGAGATAAAGGTCGTCTATGTGGATTACACGGGGCGCAAGCGCGAGGGGAATTTATATTAACGCCTGATGATTGACAGTCAGACTGATCTCGGACGCAAGAGTGACGGCGTTTCGCTTCTGGTTCTCTAAATTCCCAGGTATTCCCCGACGACATGCGCAACTGTACCGCTTATTTCCTTCATGTCGCGTCAAAAGAGATAACGCAAAATACGCAGAGCTACTTAACGGAGAAATATTCATGAGCAAAGTTGAACCCGGCACAATCCAGTCAGAGACCGTCCGTAAGCAAAAAGAGTTTCTCTTCCCTGCCGTCGCAACATATTATCAGGAACCCATTGCGCTCGTGCGGGGCGAGGGAATGTACGTGTGGGATGATGCGGGCAATCGCTATCTTGATTGTTTCGGCGGCGTGCTGACCGTCAGCGTCGGCCACGCCAACCCGAAGGTCAACGAGGCGATCATCGAGCAGGTCAAAACGATTTCTCATACTTCGACGCTCTACGCCAACAAGCCGCAGGCCGATCTGGCCGAAAAACTTCACCAGATCACGCCGGGCCGCCTAAAAAAATCCTTTTTCACCAACAGCGGCACTGAGGCCGACGATACAGCGATTCACGCTGCCAAGACCTATACGGGCCGTCACGAGATCGTCGTCCTGCGTCACAGTTACAGCGGCCGCTCGGCTACAGCATTGTCCACGATGGGACATTCGACGTGGCGACCGCTCCCAGCACAAATCGCGGGCATCGTTCATGCGCGCGCGCCCTACTGTTATCGCTGCCCGTACAAGCTCAGTTATCCTGAATGCGGCCTGGCCTGCGCCAATGACATAGAAGAGTTGATTATGACGACGACGACGGGCGAGATCGCAGCCTTTATGGCCGAGCCTATCTTAGGCGTCGGCGGCTTTATCGTTCCGCCGCCCGGTTATTTCGAGCGCGCCGTCGAGATCACCAGAAACCACGGCGGCCTTTTTATCGCGGACGAAGTGCAAACAGGCTGGGGCCGCACCGGCGATAAATGGTTCGGCATCGAGCACTGGAATGTCGAGCCGGACATCATCACCTCTGCCAAGGGGATGGGCAACGGCGTGCCCATCGGAATGACGACCGCCACGCCCGAAGTCGCAGACAGCTATCCGGGCCTGACCTTCTCCACATTCGGCGGCAATCCCGTTTCAATGGCCGCCGCCCTTGCCGTGATCAAAGTGATTGAAGATGACGACTTGAAGAAGAATGCGGCGACGGTCGGCGTATATTTCCGCGAGCGCCTTGAAGAACTCAAAGAGAAGCATAAAGTCATTGGCGATGTTCGCGGCATGGGACTGATGCAGGGACTCGAATTCGTTAAAGACCGCGAGACCAAAGAGCCTGACCCGCAGTCAGTGCTCAAAGTCTTCGAGGAGACAAAACGTCGCGGCGTCCTGATCGGCAAAGGCGGTCTTTACGCCAACGTGATTCGCACCGGCCTGATGCTCAATTCGACGAAAGATACCGTTAACGAGTTGATCGAAGCACTCGATGCGAGTCTGGCAACGGTGTGAGTAGGGAAAGCCCCGGAGGGGCGTAATGTTTATAGCTCCGATATGAGTCAGACATAATAAGCTCCGTTAGGAGCGAAATGCAGAACTCATGGCGAATACTTACACGCAGATTTACATTCTAGTTGTTTTTGCTGTTAGTGGTCGCTTATCGCTAATCAGCAGTGAACACAAGGAAGAGATTTACAAATACATTACCGGGATTGTACGGAACGATGGGCACAAGCTGATCGCAATAAACGGTATGGCGGATCACCTGCACATCCTGCTTGGCCTAAAGCCGAACATGGCGCTTTCAGATTTAGTGCGAGACATCAAAGCCAATTCTTCTAACTTTATTAACGAACGCCGATTAGCCCGGGGCAAATTCAACTGGCAGGAAGGCTATGGGGCTTTTTCTTACGGACATTCCCAGTTATATACAATCGTTGAATATATTCAAAATCAAGAGCATCATCATAACCACAGATCATTCAAAGATGAATATCTGACATTACTGAAGAAATTTCAGATAAGTTTCGAGGACAAATACGTTTTCAATTTCCCTGAGGACGAGTGACTATTAACGAGAAACATTCCGCTCCTAGCGGAGCTTGGATATTTCAAACGGCGGAGAACTGTAGACATTTCACTCCTAACGGAGTTGTGAGATACATTGCATACGTCTTCTTTATGTTGAATCCTGGTCGTTATGTACAGCACTTGTCTGAAATACTTCCGAATGTCATAAGTGATTTAGACGCATGAATCTTATCAAACTGCTTTTCCTGATCGTTCTGTTAATGGGCTGTACGGCAAGCACCGTCCCCGTCACGCCCGACTCGCAACAGAAGCGGGATTTGAGCCCTTACTTCAAGGACACTGTGGGCTGCTTTGTCCTTTACGATCTGAAGCGCGACGAGTACACGCGCTATAACGAGGCGCGCTGCCGCGAGCGTTTTAATCCCAAGTCAACATTCAAAATTCCCAACTCGCTCATCGGCCTTGAAACGGGCGTCATTAGCAATATTGATTTCGTCATCCCCTGGGACAAACAGAAGTATCCTCCCGATGGCTGGAACACTGAGCCGTTTATTCACTGGAAAAAGGACCACACCCTGCGCACGGCTTTTCAGAATTCCGTCGTCTGGTACTACCGCGAGCTGGCGCTGCGGGTCGGCGCGGAACGTATGAAGAAGCAAGTGTCCGCTTTCAAATATGGCGATCAGAGCGTCTCAGGCCCTGTAGACTCCTTCTGGCTGAACAACACGCTGAAGATTTCCGCCGACGAGCAGGTTGAGTTTTTGAAAAAGCTATATCTCTATAAGCTGCCCGTCGCGAAACGTTCGATTGATATTGTCAAAGAAATTATGGTGCGCGAGCAGACGCCCCTTTACACCCTGCGCGGCAAGACGGGCGGCGGAGCAATCGAAAGCGGCAAGTATATCGGATGGTTCGTCGGCTATGTAGAAACCGGCGGCAATGCCTATTTCTTCGCCACCAACATGGAAGGCCCGACATATATATCAATCCGCGACAAACGGATCGAATTGACTACACAGATTTTGAGCAGCCTCAATATACTGCCAAAACAATAGTTGCTCGTTCTATCGTTAAATACGGGAGACTCTATGAGAACACTGATTCGTAACGGGCGAGTCGTCACCGCCGTTGATGATTACAAAGCGGACATACTTATCGAAGATGAGCTTGTCTCCGTCATCGGCGTGCGGCTTGAGATGGAGGCTGATCGTGTCATTGACGCGGCGGGGAAACTCCTGATCCCCGGCGGGATTGATCCGCACACTCATATGGAATTGCCGTTCGGCGGCACTGAGGCGTCCGATGATTTTCGCACTGGCACGATTGCCGCAGCCCACGGCGGGACAACGACGATCATAGATTTCGCCGTGCAGTACAAAGGCGAGTCGCTCACCGAAGGGCTCGATAACTGGCACGCGAAAGCAGAGGGCAAGACGGCGATTGATTATGGCTTTCACCTGATCACGACCGATTTGGAAGATGAGCGTGTGCCTGAGATGCATCGCCTGATTGACGAGGGCGTGACGAGCTTTAAGCTGTTTATGGCCTATCCAGGCGTCTTTTTAGTTGATGATGCGACGATCTTTCGCGCGATGACGGCAGCCGGAGAGCGCGGCGGACTGATCTGCATGCACGCAGAGAACGGCGTCGTCATTAACGAGATTATCAAACGCGCTCTGGCCGCGGGCCGCACTGCGCCGAAGTATCACGCGCTGACCCGTCCGACCATCGCCGAGGCGGAGGGCGTGCATCGCGCTATTGCGATTGCGGAGATGGCCGAAGCGCCCGTCTATATCGTTCATCTTTCATGCGCGGATGCGCTCAAACAGGTGCGAGAGGCGCGGGATCGCGGTATCCCCGCCTTTGCCGAGACGTGCCCGCAATACCTGTTTCTCTCGATAGACGATTACGGCGAAGGGTTCGAGGGCGCGAAGTATGTGATGACGCCGCCGCTCAGGGAGCGTTGGAATCAGGCGGAGTTGTGGAAGGGCTTGCGTATGGACGACCTGCAAGTCATCTCGACGGATCACTGCCCGTTCTGCATGAAGGAGCAGAAGGAGTTGGGTCGCGATGATTTTTCAAAGATTCCGAACGGTGCTCCCGGCGTCGAGCATCGCGTGCCGCTGATCTTCAACGGAGCTGTCATCGAGCAGGGTATGTCCCTCAATCGCTTCGTCGAATTGACCTCAACGGCGGCGGCTAAAATGTTTGGGCTCTTTCCGAAGAAAGGAACCATCGCGGTCGGCTCGGACGCTGATATTGTCATCTTCGACGCGAAACGGGAACAGACCATCTCTGCCAAAACGCATCACATGAACGTGGACTACTCCGCTTATGAGGGTAAAACGATTCGCGGAGTGGTCGAGACGGTTCTCTCGCGCGGTCGTGTCGTTGTAGAGAACGGCGAGTACAAGGGCAAGCCCGGCGACGGTCGCTTTCTAAAGCGCGGCACGTGCGTGACGATGTAAGTATCGAGAGACAGCGACCGGAGAGTGCGAAAGTTTATGAAAACAAACCTGCGTCGAATATTTTTGCTGCTTACGGTATTGATGGCGTGCACTTTGAGCGTGGCGGCTCAGGTCGGGCCCGACAGACCTCTGATTATGGTGACGGGACAGGCCGAAGTCAAAGTTGCGCCGGACGAAGTGGTTTTCAATTTGGAAGTCGAAACCCTGAATAAAGAGCTTGCGGCGGCCAAAACGATAAACGATGAGAGCGTCCGGCGTGTGCTGGCGCTGGCGCGCAAGTACGAGATTCCGGCGAGGAACGTGCAGACCGACTACATCAGCGTCGTGCCGAGATACCGTGAAGTTTCAGGCTCCGAAGACCGTGGCAGAGACCGCGAATTTCTCGGCTACGAAGTCTCGAAGAGAATCGTCATTATCCTGAGCGACGTCTCGCGCACTGAGAGCCTGCTTTCCGATGTGTTGACGACGGGAGTCAATTACGTTCGCGGAGTCGAGTTCCGCTCTACACAAAT
>JBKKAL010000134.1:0-22949 GCA_046714695.1 Pyrinomonadaceae bacterium | reverse complement strand
TTGAACTGAGAGACAGATAGCTTGCGATAGAAGCTAAAGGTTTATAGCCAACAGATAACGAATTGTGCCCGGCTCCAAGGGGCACAGCACGTTCTTCTATCACATGCCGCACCTCCTGGAGCTTGTTACTTAGATATAAAAGGCGCGCGCGTCTCCTGATCAGAGCGCAAAGTGTGTGTTGACGAGTTTGCAAAACTCGACCACGCGATTCTCGGCCCAGAAGCGGTCTTCTTCCTGTGTATCCGCGCCGACGAAACCGACATGCCCGCCGTGCTGTGTGGCGAGAAGCAGGACGTAAGGATTGGTTGTCACGCAGGCATCGCGAAGCGGCTCAAAGGGAATGAAGGGATCATCCTGCGCATGGATAATCAAAGAGGGCACGCGGATGGACGGGATAAGCGGCAAGGCGCTGGCGCGGCTGTAATAATCGTCTGCGTCTTTATAACCGCCGTCAACCGCCGTGTATCTTTCGTCGAAGTCGCGTACCGTCCGCACGAGATGTAGATCGCTCGTGTCATAAAGTTCGGGGAAGAGCCTTTGCTTATTGCGTATGCGACGGCGCAGGCTGCGCAGGAAACTCTGCTGATAGACCCAGTTAGCCCGCCGGTTGATGGCCTCGGCGCAGGAGCTTAGATCAATCGAAGGTGAGACGGCGCAGATGCCGGCCAGCTCAGGGGGCGCGTCTTCCGAGTCCTCGCCCACCAGTTTCAGTGCGATGTTGCCGCTCATCGAAAAACCGACGAGAAAAATCCGACGCAGCCCGTCGCGCTCGATCAGTTCATTGATGACGGCGCGAATGTCGCCGCTCAGACCGCTGTTATAAAGTGTCGGTGTGAGGTGTTCGGTGTCGCCGCAGTTGCGCAGATTCAGGCGCACGACGTTAAAGCCGATGGCGAATGCTTTTCCGGCAGCCCCGATCATGTAACGCGACGCGCTCGATCCTTCCAGCCCGTGCAAGAGAAGCATTGTGGGATGCTCTTCAGCTGGCGCGCCGGTCTGCCAACGACAGTGGGCCAGAATACGCACGCCGGGCTCAACCTCGAACATGCGCTCTTCGTCCGCATGCCGGGGAAGACGTAATAAACGACGCGGCCAAGCGTAACCCACGAGCGTTTGCGCGTGACCATTTACAAAAAAGGGATGCGGCTTGAACGGCTTGGACTCAAGAGCGCGCGCCACCTCAAAGAGGAAAGCGGGTGAATCTTGCGATGTGACCCCCTGTGGGATGCTCTGGCCTGTCTGCCCTAATGGCTCACTCATCTTCCACCTTGCGACCAACGCGTCTTAAGCGTGTCGCGCATCTCCATCTTACTCCTCAGCAGATGCAAGGTGAAGAAAGAAGGAGTGAAGAACCGAGCGCCGGGTTGGCTCAAGGCTCTTTCAGAAAACATCCGTTCATGATTAGCCTCTATCTCTTTTATCGAAGATCAGCCAGCCGAGTTGGCTCTGAAGCGGGAGGATCGCCCATGGGCGGCGGGCTGTCAGGCTCACGCACGGGTGCGGCGGGCGAAGGATTTGTGTCCGGCGGCAGAGGCAAGGGTTCGGGCTGCGAGGGTTCGGGCTCGATAGGATCGTGGGGCGAAATCGGCGGTGTGCCGGGGTCGCCCGGCTGTGGCAAAGGCTCACCCGGTTGCGGCGGATCTGTGTTCTGATTACGGCTCATGTAAAGCTCCTTGGTTGATGATTAAGAGTTCGATGATGGGGTGTGGCTGGGGCTTCGGTCAAGGCGCAACAGGGCGCGTAGCCGCAAACTATGCGTTCTCCTCAATATTCTGTTGCTCTGCGCGTTGCAAATCTGCGACGACGAAGCGGATCATCCGATAGTTGATGTGCGAAGGCAGCGCGTCGCGCAAGGGCCTCAACTGCTGTGTGCCGAGTTGATCAATGGCGATCTCTATGAGCGCCCGATCCTGCTCCGCGACGTGTCGCGAGAGATCGAAATCGAGACCCCGCAGGATGCAATCGGCGAGGTGTTTCTCAATCGTGATCTCTGTCAGGCCACGCCGCTCGCTGATCTCCTCGATTGCCAGCCCTTCACCGTATAAAGCGTATGTCTCATCAACGGTGCTAACCTGTTTATGGATGACTGTGGATGTCCCGGCCCTAACAGTAGCGCTCACGTCTATTGAGCTGAGGAAGGTTTGCGGCAGGGCAAGCTCAACTACAGCCCGCTCGCGCATACAATCGTTGCCAAGCGGCGAGAGAGATACGGTCGGGTATGTGCCGCCCGCCACGTTCAAGCACCCGGCGGCGACCAGCGCGTCTATATAGATCATCAATTCATCCTGCGTCATATCATCCAGAATGCCGTAGGTGGAGAGTTGATTGAGCCCTGCCTGCGTGACCGTTTTGGCACGCGAGCCGCGAAGCGTGGCGGCCAGCAGTCCCTTTCCAAATCGTCCCTGCATACGCGCCGCGCACGCAAGGACTTTGCGTACCAGCAAGCTCTCCTCATCGGTCAGGGCGCGCGCCTGTGTGACGCCGACCGCTGTAGCAGCGCTCGCTTCCGTCTCATCTTTCGCAGGCTCTTCGGCGCGAGCGCGCGCTTGATGCATGCGCGTCTGCGTGTCCAATTCCCGATCCAGCTCATGCGCGAAGGGCGCATGTTGCATGACGAAGCCGTCAAGCACGCTCGCCGCTTCCATCGGCACGGAACCGCCCGCCTGCGCGCTCCGGCCTCCTCTTGCTGCTGTATCTTTCGCTTCCACTGTACAGTTGCCGCAAGTGCCGCAGTTTGCTGCATGATGCGGGTCTCCGAAGTAATCAAGGATGAAGGCGCGATAGCAATGCTCCGTATAACAAAAGCTGATCACCTCGCGCAGCTTGCGTTGCTCAAGGGCGGCGCGGCGCGCGATCTCGCCGGGGCATATTCGCAGGGTGGCGACTGGTTGATCGTCGAGCATGAGGACACCGCGCGTCCGCCTGGCCGGAGCGTATGAGATGACCTCTGAAGCCGCGAGCGAAGAGAGCGCGCGACGCACTGCTCCTTGATCAAGCCCGATAGCTTCCGCCAACTCGGCCGTGTCAAGCTCTGTCTCCTTACGCTCGTTAACGTCGTAGCCGCCAAGCAATCCGAAGAGCACCTGACGGGCGCGCGTATCCCGCGTGCCTACAGTTTCGCGTGCGGCGCGCGGGTTCATCCGCAGTCGCACGCTGGCGCGATTCTCGTTCGCAGATCCGCGCTCGATGTGTCCGGCCTTTTCGAGAATAATGAGCGCCGATTGGACGGCCATCTCGTTACGAAGGCTAGCGCGCGTCGCAATCTCGCTCGTGGAAAGCTCTATCCTTTTCTGATTTGTCCCAATGAGCGCCTGATAGACGCGCGCCACAGTGTCGGGCGGCGGATACGAGCCTTCGATAAAATAGTCCTGCGTGCGCTTGTCTGCGTAGTTAAAAAGCAGCGCGCAGGTCGAAGCGAGCCCGTCGCGTCCGGCTCTGCCGATCTCCTGATAATAAGCCTCAATCGAGCCCGGCATCTGGTAATGCGCGACAAAGCGTATGTCCGGTTTATCAATGCCCATCCCGAAGGCGTTGGTCGCCACGATCATCTGCGCGCGTCCCGTCATAAACTCTTCCTGCGCGCGAGTTCTTTCCGCATCCTCCATCCCGGCGTGATAGGCGACGAGGCTCAGTCCCGCCGTGCGCAGCTTCATCGTCACCTGTTCGACGGCCTTGCGCGTAGAGGTGTAGATAATGCCGGAGCCGCCCTCGTGTTTGGAAGCGAGCGCCTTGATATGCGTGATCTTCTCACGTTCCTTCTGCGTGCGCAGGACGTTGATGGAGAGGTTGGGCCGGTCAAAACCGCTGACGAAGGCGCGCGGCGTGCTTAATTTTAGTTGTTCTATTATGTCTGCGCGCACGTGCGGAGTGGCCGTCGCCGTCAGTGCGGCGATCTGCGGGCGTCCGATCTGCTCTACAGCCTCGCGCAGTCTGAGATAGTCGGGTCGAAAATCGTGTCCCCATTGCGAGATGCAATGCGCCTCATCGACAGCGAAGAGAGCGATTTGTGCCGTGCGAAGTGTCTCGACAAAGTGGGCGCTGCGAAAGCGTTCGGGCGCGACATAGACCAGTTTGTATTCGCCGCGCCTGAGCCCAGCGATGCGCGCATTCTGCTCTTCAAATGTGATCGAGCTGTTGATGAAGGTCGCCGGAAGACTTCGCGCGTGGAGCGCGTCAACCTGATCTTTCATCAGGGCGATCAAGGGCGAGACGACTACGGTCGCGCCCTCTTTCATCAGCGCGGGCAATTGATAGCAAAGAGACTTGCCGCCGCCCGTCGGCATCACGACGACCGTGTCGTGACCTTCGAGGATGGCGCTGATGACTTCGCGCTGGCCTGCGCGAAATTCTTCAAAACCGAAATATCTATGTAGCGCGACAAGCGCGTCTTCAATGCTCGACATAGTCGTATCATGATGCGTGAAGAGCGACGGGTAAAATTAGATTTTAACTTGTCCGCTCGTCACTTGTCACTTGTCACACTCCTGAGGCCATCGTAAGCTGATAAGCAAGATGAAAAAACGTGAGTGGAAGGCGCGCACCAAACGCGATTTGATGATAGAGGTGTGGGAGCACCTTGATTGCGAATCCGTGGGCGCAGCCGAACTGGAAGAGATCGGGCATGTGGTGCGCGAAAGATTCGGCGCGGGCGCTGTCGAGAGCCCGGTGCGGACGGCGCGCCTGCTGGCCGACGAGGGCGCGGAGCTGCGCCACGCAGAGGTGCTTGAGATGGATGCCAAACAGCGCGGCGCAGATCCTTATGATGCCATGTTCCGTAACGTGCTGAAATTTTCGGACTTTGCACAGGCCGCGGGCTCCATCAGGAATCTGGATAACCTGCGCCGGCAGTTCGAGCGCAAGAAGGATCAGGAGGGGCTGCGCCGCGTACGCGAGACGGCCATGAAAGGCCGCGCACGCGCACAGATGATTGCGCGCAATCGCAATGTTGATGAGCGAAAGCGCGAAGAGAAGTCGGAGATCGCAGAATGGTTCAGCGTATGGCTAAGGCAACCGGAGATTTTTCAGGACTGGCTGGAGTTGCGCCAGCGCTCAGAGGACTTTCGCAGCCGTTTCGTGGAAAAAAAGGCTGAGAATAAAAAAGATTGAAGCGAGGTCTTGTGGAAGACCTCGCTTCAATCTGCGCATGATTCGAAACTGCCGCGCTCGTGCTCACTGCGTTTATATTCGCAATGATGAATACGCTCGATTAATATTTCCGCGCGGCAGGTTTGCCGGTCGGCGCGGCTCCCGTGCCCGCCAACTTCTCCGTAAATCCTCCGGCGAACGTAATCACGCACAACGTGCCCAGATTCGAGCGTTCGCCGAGAGCAATCCCGGCGACGTTATAAGTCGAATCGAAGATGTTTTTTCTGTGGCCGCGAGTCGGAATGCCGTCGTCTACGATAAGGCCCATCACGGACTCTCTGGCGGTGGTGGCCGCCTGATAGACGATATTCTCGCCGATGGAGTTCAACCAGTCTCCGTAACGACCGACCCTCACGTTGGGAGTGCTGCCGTCGCTGCCCCTATGCCCCGTGTTGCCGCTCGTGCCGAGGTCTCTTGCCTGATCCTTCGCGGCGAGAGACATCCCCTTAAAAACTTTCAGGGGCGGCAAAGAATTCTGTGCGCGCAGGAAATTGATCGCTTCATCAATCGCGCTCAAGCCTTCCACTGTCGTCTCGGCAGCGCGGCCCGGATAGCGCAACTGTTTGCCGCTGTAATATTTTTTCGTCTCCTCCAGAAAAGCAGCGTAAGCTTTGGGCTGTGTGCGCGCGAGATTCATCTCGGCGATGATCTCGTTCTCTAACGGCGAGAGAAATTCCAACTTTGGGAGAGGGAGGTTGACGGATACGCTGCTGCCGATCTGCGCCGTCGGCGAGATGCCGGGCTGTTGGGCCATCAAACTGTAGTTGTGTGGCGCGGCAAAAGCTGTGATTAACAGGGAACACAGCAGAATCGCCGGGGGGAGCAAGGGGGTTCGCTTCATGACTTTACTTAAGGCTCCTTTTAATAGAAGCGTTGCGATTAATGTCGCAACAATCGGAAACCAAAGGCGGATCGGAAAGGAATGCGTGCGGGCGCAGGCTTTCGGGGGACCAGCCTGAACAAAATGCCAAAGATGGCAGCAGAAAAATATGCTATTTCGCAGATTTAGTCAAGGCTTCGGGACTTCAGGCCGAAAAGCACGAATTTATCCAAGCATAGTGTCGGCGCTGACGACCAGCTTAGGGATGCTGTGCGCTTGCGCCTTTTCGCCGCGTTTGATCTGCTTTGTGATTTGATACCCGCCGCCCGACGGTTCGGCATAGATTTCGATCTGCTCCCCGGGCAAGTTGACGAGCCACACCTCTTTGATCCCGGCCTTCGCGTAGAGCGCAAGCTTGATACGACGATCACTATCAATCGTCGTATCGGCGACTTCAATAACCAGCAATACGTCGTTGGGAGTCGGATGCGCCCGGCGATAAAAATCGTCGCGCCAGCGAAGCAACGCCAAGTCGGGTTGTGGCTCAGAATAATCGTCAAGTCGAATCGGATTTTGTGTGCTTACCAACAGCACTCCACCAAACAATTGATTAAGCAAGAGGCTGAGGGCATTGACACAAGCGGCATGAGAACTCCCAATTGGCGACATCTCGTAGATTTCTCCTTCGAGTAGTTCCAGTTGGGAGTCTGGACGGAAGATTCCCGCCTCGCCCATGCGCTCATATTCATCAGCGGTAATCCAGTGCTTGGCTAGCTGTTGTGCCATCGTTTCTCGCTTCCTCGTTACTCTTCCTCTTCCGCTCTGATTCTGCCTGCCGCCCTGGCCTGCTCGACGATCTTCTGCGCGATCTGGCCGGGCACTTGATCGTAGTGCGAGAACTGCATGTGGTATGAGCCGCGAGCGGCGGTGATCGAATTGAGCTTCGATTGATAATCGAGCATCTCGGCCATCGGCACCTGCGCTTTGATGACCTGCTGGTTACCGCGCGCCTCCATGCCCTGCACGCGGCCCCTGCGCGAATTGAGATCGCCCATGATGTCGCCGCTGTACTCCTGCGGCGTGCTTACCTCAACATCCATGACCGGCTCAAGCAGTGCAGGCTTGACCTTTTCCATCGCGGCGCGAAAAGCTTTACGACCGGCGGCGCGGAAACTGTGCTCGTCAGAATCAACCGTGTGATATGAGCCGTCAACAAGCACGGCTTTGAAATCAACGAGCGGATAGCCCGCGACCGCGCCGTTCTGCGCCGCATCAACGATGCCTTTCTCAATCGCGGGGCGGAAGTTCTGTGGAACCGAACCGCCGAATATCTTATCTTCAAACATAAAGCCGCTGCCGCGCGGCAAGGGCTCGAAGACGACTTTGCAATCACCGAACTGGCCGCGCCCGCCCGTCTGTTTCTTATGGCGTCCCTGCACTTCTGCGCGCTGCGTGATCGTCTCCTTGTATGGAACCTTGGGCGGGTGAAGCGCCACTTCGACGCTATATCGCTTTTTGAGTTTATCAATCACGGTCTCGACGTGAAGCTGGCCTGAGCCTGAGAGGACGAACTCTTTGGTCTGCGCGTCGCGGTCGAAATGCAGCGCCGGGTCTTCTTCTAAAATTTTGTGCAGCGCGACGCTGATCTTTTCTTCGTCCTGACGGGATTTGGGCTCAATGGCGAAGGCGATGGCGGCCTCAGGGTATTCCACGCCGTCGTAAACAATCGGCGCGGCCTTATCGCAGAGCGTATCGCCCGTCTGCGTCTCTTTTAACTTTACGCAGGCGATGATGTCGCCCGCATGCGCCTCCTCAATCTTGTCTAGCTGCTTGCCCTGCATCGAATGAAGCGCGCCGAGGCGCTCCGCCGACCCGCGTTTGGAGTTGAGCACGTTCGCATCGTGCTGCACATGGCCGCTGATGATGCGCATGACGTTGATGCGACCGGCGAACGGGTCGGCGACCGTGCGAAAGACGTAAGCGGAGAAGGGCTCGCTGTCCGCGTACTTGCGCGCGATCTTGTCTCCGTCGCCTTCCGGGTTGGTGAAACCATATTCGGCTTCGTGCGCCGCAGGATTGGGTGCGTAGTCAACGATGCCGTCGAGCAGGTTCTGCAATCCGACGAGCGTTGCACTGGAAACGGCGAAGACCGGGCAGAGCCGACTCTGCGCAATCGCCTTGTTGATATTCGGCAGAATGTCTTCTTCTTCGAGCGTGCCCTGTTCGAGATATTTTTCGAGCAACGCATCATCCGATTCGGCGATCACTTCGATCAATCGCTCGCGCGTCTGGTTGATCACGTCCTCGCCTTCCGAGGGGATTGGAATCTCTTTCGCCTTGCCCTGTTCGTCATACTCGTAAGCCTTCATATGAATGACATCAACGACGCCCTTGAAATCCTTCTCACGACCTATGGGCAACGTGAAGGGAACGATGGCGCGGCTGAAGACTCCGCGCGCGCTGTCGAGGGCTGCGCCGAAGTCGGCGCGCTCCTTATCGAGCTTGGTAATGACCATTATGCGAGGCAGGATGAACTCGTTGGCGTAGGCCCAGGTCTTCTCCGTCTGCACCTGCACGCCGCCCACGCCGTCCACGACGACGAGCGCGCAATCGGCGACGCGAAGCGCGGGCCGCGCGTGCGCGATAAAGGCTGCGTAACCGGGCGTATCAATGAGATTGATCTTAGTGTCACGATGCTCCAGATGTGCGAGCGCGGTGTTAAGAGTTATCTTGCGTTCAATAGAATCTTCGTCGTGATCGGTCGTGGTCGTGCCTTCGTCAACCTTGCCCCAGCGCGGCGTCGCTCCGGCGACATAAAGGAGGGAACTGACCAGTTGTGTTTTGCCTGCATCGCCGTGTCCGATGACGCCCAGGTTGCGTATCTGTTCTGTTGGATAAGCTTTCATGGATTTGAAGAGAGTTCCTTTCAGACATAAGTAGTTTGATGAAGGGCGTAGGCATCGCGCGCGTCGGCTGAAAAAGTCCGAAATGATTGGGCGGGATGCGCTTCCGTGTGGCGGATAATTTATCCGAGCGCCGAGGGTAAAAGCAAGTAAGCGTGAATACGGTAGCGACCCTCCATCTTAATGAATCAATAGGCGCTATGTTTTCAGAAAAGCTTGAAGATCAAAACACCCGCCAGCCATCACAGCTTGTGGGTGCTTTCTTGTTCATCGAAGCGCCTTATCCCTCAGGCGGGCCTGAGCAGTTAGGGCCATGCAGGGCGGGAATCTTGCCGCTGATGGTCGGGTAATTGGCGGCCTCTGCGTTCAAGGCGAGCCATTCCTGGTAATGCTCCGGCAAGGTTGTGTCGGCAAAGATCGCTTCGACCGGGCATTCCGGCACGCAGGCGTCGCAATCTATGCAGGTATCCGGGTTGATGTAGAGCCTGTCGGGCAGATCGTGAAACGCCTCGACCGGACAGACCGCCGCGCAGTCGGTGTATTTACAGTCAACGCATAATTCCGTCACTACGTAAGTCATATCTTGCCACCTCTGATCAGTTGGGACTCGGATTTACATTAAAAGCAGGGTTCCTATTTCTATACCAGACCACGCCCCAATTCAAGAACCAAATCACAGATCATCCAATTTCAATTGATCAAAGACTATTTCCCTGGTTTTTCGGCGGCAGGGTGAAGGCGATTATATTCGTTAATGAATTCTCGCGTCACATCAAGCTTTGCCATGAGATCCTTGTTGCAGGGAACTGAACAGGCCATCTTGTTAGCATCAAGCAGTAGCTTTATCCCCCGCTGCTTGCTGAACGCTTCGAGACTTTTACTAATATCGTCAAAGACCGGAAGGGTTACTTCCTGCCTGCGCTTATTATAATCGCTCTGCGCCTCCTGAGATTTACACTCATAAAGGCGGCGCAAGGTTTCAATCTGCGTCTTCCTCTTCAGTTGATCCAACATTCTATCCGGTTCCGTCGGTATCAAGCCCGAAGACGAGTGAAGCCGATCAAGCTCCCCTTTTATTTCAACCAATTCGTCGCGGCGCGAGTCGAATTCGCGATCCACGCTTTTGATCGCTTGTACGAGACGTACAATCCCCGTGTGAGGATCGCTGAACGTATCGGTATTGATGATGGCGAGTTCTCTGGTTTGAGCGAAACAGGAAGTCCCCAGCGCAAGCGAGATAAGCAAGAGAGGAACTGTTCGCGCTTTTTTCATTGCTAATAAACCTCAGGTCTGCTCAATACACGGACGAAGCAATATAAAGCATTAGTATGGTTTCTAAGTCAGTAGACAACCGAAAGTCAATAGCGACTCAGCACATAAATACAGACCGGTAATTTGCGAGGTTAAGCGGCTGTAAGTTAAGCCGTTTTCGGTCTCTCTTGTTTTTAACGAGGCGTCGCGCGGATAGTGGTGGGCGGAGGCGGCTGCGATTGATATTTGATAAAGAGGCGATAGCCTAAAAGAAGACCGAGCACGACGGCGAACCTAATGGGCAGCCGCGTGTCGGATTTGACGAGCATCCAGAAGTGAAGCACGCCGCCTGCGCCCGCCACATACGCGAGCTTGTGCAATAGAGCCCAGCGTTTGCCGCCGAGTCGCTTGATCATCTTGTTAGTGGAAGTGACGGCCAGAGGGATCATCAGAAAAAAGCTGAGCATCCCGATAGCGATAAACGGACGCTGGATGATGTCCGTGGCGGTGCTGCGTAGATTGAAGAAGCGGTCGAACCAGATGTAAGTGATAAAGTGGAGGAAACCGTAGAAGAAAGCGTAGAGGCCGAGCATGCGGCGAAAACGGGTCAGCCAGTTCCAGCCCGTAACTTTGCGAAGCGGCGTGACCGAGAGCGAGATCAAAAGAAAAACGAGCGTCAGCATTCCGGTCGTGCGCGTCGCGAACTCGAAAGGGTTCGCGCCGAGACGATGTTTGTAGGCATCCCACCCAAGGAGCGCGAGCGGTACGAGGCAGTTGATGAACAGAACGATTTTGGCGAACCTTGTATCTTTCATCTGAAGTTTCAATCAAAGGCTTAGATGTAACGCTTCAAGTCCATCCCCGCGTAGAGAGACGCGACCTGCCCGGCATAGCCGTTGAGCATCAATGTTTTTCTTCTTCCGAATTCCCCGATACGCTGCTCCGTCGCCTGACTCCAACGCGGATGATTCACCTCCGGGTTGACGTTCGAGTAAAAGCCATATTCGTTCGCAGCCTGTAGATTCCAGGTGGTCGGCGGCTCACCCTCGACCAGCTTTATCTTGACGATGGATTTGATGCTCTTGTAACCATACTTCCAGGGCACGACCAGTCTGATGGGCGCTCCGTCCTGCGGCGGCATCGCTTCGCCGTAGAGCCCGCTCGCAAGAATCGTGAGCGGGTGCATCGCCTCGTCCATTCTGAGGCCCTCGACGTAAGGCCAATCGAGCACGCCGCTCGATTGATTAGGCATTCGCTTCGGATCGTAGAGAGTTTCAAACGCGACGTAGCGCGCCTGGGAATTGGGCTCGACCTGCTCTAAAAGTTTACCGAGCGGAAAGCCGACCCATGGGATCACCATTGACCAGCCCTCGACGCAGCGAAAGCGATAAACGCGCTCCTCAAGCGGGGCGATCTTCAGCAGCTCGTCCAGATCATAAACCCTGGGCTTGTTAACAAGACCCTCGACCGAGACCGTCCAGGGACGTGTCACAAACCCTGCGGCCTCTTCGGCAACAGAGCGCTTGTCTGTCGAGAATTCGTAAAAATTGTTGTAGTTGGTAATGTCTTCGATCGAGGTCAGCTTTTCGCCGACGGGCGGCACGCCTTCAATGGTCGCGGGCCTTTGCACCTCCTCAAGCTTTGTCCCCGGTCGCTTGACGGGCGGCGGCGGATTGAGCTTTTTATAAAGCGCGCCTGTCGCAATGGTGGTCGCAGCGAGCACAGCCCCGCGCATAAACAGCCGACGATTCAGATAATCCTTCTTATCCGTTATCTCGCTCGATTTGATCTCATCCGCTTTCTTAATCAGCATCTTGCATCACTTCCGGGTCTTAACAGCCAATGCCTTCGTACTATAAGATACGCGCGCGGGCGCAATTCCGGTTTGATTCCTACACCTGCGCGGCTATTCGGTGAGAACAGCATATTACGACAGTTGTAACAGCCGAACGTCCAAAAATCCATCAACACAACACGCCCGCGCGCAAGCCCTCCTCTTCTATTACTTTCCCGGAAAACCTGAACGAGGCTGCACTCGATCTTATCAAGCGCACTTAAATTCCGAGCGTCCTGCCCCCTTGAGCCAAGTACGAGGTTTTTCCGGCGGTTTAGAATAGATACAAAATAGCAGGGGCGTCGTTGCCTTAAACTCTATATGTTATTATTGTGTCCTAACATGGGTTAGGAAAGACGAGTCGGAAGCGGATTCAAAGTGGAAAGCATGAGCGAGTTGGCGCACATAGAAGTTTACACAGACGGGCAGTGTCCGTTGTGCAAGTGGATGCGCGCCCGTGTTGAGCCTTTTGATCGCCAGCACCGTATCAACTGGCTCGATTATCGCGACCCGGAAATCCAACAGCGCGCTGCGCCCTATTACACCTTGCAGGAGTTGGATGCGGAGATGCACGCGCGCATGCCCGATGGGCGCTGGTCTGCCGGATACGGGGCATGGATTGCGATCATGCGCGTGCTTCCGGGTTGGCGTCTCCTTGCGCCCCTGCTTTCAATCTGGCCTCTTACCGCGCTCGGCGCGCTCCTTTACCGCTGGCTTGCCAGGCGTCGTTATAAACTCTTCGGTGTTCCGCCTCCGTGCGACGTGAGCGGCGTCTGCGCGCTCCACGCGCCGAAATAAAGGGCCGAGAGCGGAACAGAGCGAAGACTTTTCCATCCACTGTCTGGCCTCATTCCCTGAACTTCATTAGCTCCAACACCTTCCCAACTCAGGCCACGTCTGAAGCGGCATCGGCATCTTATTATCACGAAATTACAGGCCCGTAGAAGATGGGTCCAGCGCGCCGTGGAAGAGAACCATATGCCCTGGCGCGTTTGTCATCAAGTGAATTGAAACTGTTATTTGTTAGCCCGGCTCGCTTCCGGGATATGAACAAGGGGAAAGGTAAAAGAGATGTTGAATATGAGAAAATTATTCTCGATCTTCGCGATTTTAATGCTGGCCGTTGTTGCTTCAATTAATACGTTTGCGAATGTTACGGCGGCGGGTCGAGATGAGAAGAATGTTGCAGGAAAAAGCCGCGTCGAAGCGCCGCTGAATCTGGCAGTGCTGATTCAGGACGATGTCGTCGCGCGCGTCGGCTCGGAGCTGAATGTTACACGTGATTTTATACGCTCGTTGCCCGCAGGCTCGCGCGTCATGGTCGCCTACATCAGGAGCGGTTCGCTACAGGTACGGCAGCCATTTACGGATGATCTGGAGAAGGCATCCAGCGCGCTTCGTATTCCCATAGCCAGTACCAGCGCGTCGCCTTACAATCCTTACGTTGGAGTCATTGAGGCGCTTCGTCGCTTTGAATCAACGGGAGTAAATCGCAACGCCATTCTGCTGGTCTCGGATGGGCTCGATCTTTCGCGCGGAGATGATATCGCGTCGGTCGTCAATCCGGTTGATATGCAGCGCGCGATTCGTGAAGCAAGGCGCAGGAACGTGGCCGTATTTTCCTTCTTTGCGCCGACGGTCGGGTATTCAAGCTTCGACAGGACGGCGGCCTTCTACGGACAGGGCGCTCTTAATCGTCTATCTGATGAGACGGGTGGCCGCGCCTTCTTTCAGGGAACGAGCTTCGTCACATTCGATTCCTACTTCGAGCGCCTGCGCCGGACTTTGAACGAGCAGTCGGCTACTGCCTACTGACGTTTGAGGGGCGAGCGCGCCCGAACAGTCAATTAAGGCTTACCAAAAGAAACGCTGCCGGAAGAGATTAACTTTCGGCAGCGTTTCCATTTTTAGGCCGGGAGGCTTTTTTTAACCCGCCAAAATAGTTTTGCCCCGCGCCGCCCGGCAGTGGTAAAGTTACTGCTTCGTGCGCCCGTCAAAAAAACAGCTCTATTGACTGCCATCGGCGCACCATCGGCCCACGCCATGAAGACCAATAGCAGACGCGAATACTGTCTCATCGTCGAGGGTGCTTACCTCTCCGAATCAGAAGCCGAACATGCCCTGCGCGACCCCTTCATAGAAGACTGGGTAGAGCTGAACGGACATTTTCGTATTCACAACATGGGCGAGATAGAGGTCGCGCAGGGCGTCGCCCTCGGCTCGCTGGGGATCGTAATGCTGGACGAACGCCTCTTCGAGATCGCAAGCACAGACCCTGAACACCCGCTCACCGAGCATAAAGCGAAAGGCGTTGCCGAAGCTCTTCGCCGACAGGATATGTTCGATGAGATCACGGTCGAGCCGCGCGAGGATGATCTTGAAGGCAGTGACGAGTGACGAGCGGCGAGTGACATGCGAAAATATCTTTATCTCGTCCCTTGTCGCTGTTATTTAAAGTGATTGAAGAACAGTCATACAAACTGCTCGGTGGCCGGGTCTGTCTGCTGACGGGTGACATTACGCGCCAGAAAGTTGATGCTATCGTCAACGCCGCCAATTCGACTTTGATGGGCGGCAGCGGAGTTGACGGCGCAATCCACCGCGCGGGCGGCGCTTCTATCTTGGAAGAGTGCCTGGAGATTCGGCGGAAGCTGTACACGAAAGGGCTGCCGACCGGCGAAGCTGTCATCACGACGGGCGGAGACCTTCCGGCGCGTCATGTGATACACACGGTTGGGCCAATCTACGGTCGCCACAGTGGACGCGAGGCAGAGCTGCTTGCTCTTTGTTACCGGAGTTCGCTCGCGCTCGCGGCTCGTCACTCTCTGGCTTCCATAGCTTTTCCGGCCATCTCGACCGGCGCATACGGCTATCCGCGTGATGAGGCCGCACGGGTCGCGTCCGAAGCCATCGAGCAATTTATGGCAGACGACGCGTCGAGCATACGGGAGATTCGGCTGGTCTTTTTTATGCCTGACGATATGAATGCTTTTCTAAATAATCACAGCTTTAGCCAACGCTGACTTTGCAAGGTGGAGATTGATGGTTCAATCAACTGAAGAGATCGAGCAGGGGGAAGTCCAAACAGCAGATCAGGTTTTGCCCTTGCCGCTTCGCCCCCTGGGACGACTGGCATGGAATTACTGGTGGAGCTGGGCGGCGGACGGCGCGGCGGTCTTTCGTGATCTGGATCCTTCGGTCTGGGAAGAGTGCGAGCACAACCCGCGCCGCCTGCTTGCCGAAACCTCGGAGTTTCGACTGATGCAGATGGCGACCGATCCCGTATATGGCGAGCGCGTTCGCCGTCTCAGTGAAAGTTTTGAGGAGTATATGGGGAGCGAGCGCGCCGTCAAAACTGACGAAAAGAAGGGACTGACGCCGGAGAGACCAGTCGCCTATTTTTGTGCTGAATACGGCATACACAATTCGCTGCCGCTCTATTCGGGCGGCCTCGGCATGCTCGCGGGCGATCATTTGAAGAGCGCCAGCGATCTCGGCTTGCCGCTCGTGGCCGTCGGTCTGCTTTATCGCTACGGCTATTTCCGACAACGACTGCGGCGCGACGGCTGGCAGGAGGAGCATTACGGCGAGACTCATCCGGCACAGTTGCCGATTCGACAGGTGACGGATAAAGCGGGTATGCCTCTCATCATCGAGGTTGAGATGCGCGGACGCCACGTGTGTGCGCGTGCCTGGCGCGTCCGGGTCGGGCGCGTGTCGCTTTACCTGCTTGATACGAACATCGCTGAGAACGAGGAGACGGATCGCTGGGTGACGGGACACCTCTATGGCGGCGACCGCGAGACGCGGATCGTGCAGGAGATGATGCTTGGGATAGGCGGCGTGCGCTTGCTGCGCGCGCTCCGCATCGAGCCGCATGTATTTCACTTAAACGAAGGCCATTCGGCATTCCTTACGTTGGAACTTGCGCGTGAGCTGATCGCTACGAACCCTGCCATGAGTTTCGTGGACGCGGCAAAAAGTGTGCGCGAGCGTTGCGTGTTCACCACTCACACGCCCGTCGCCGCCGGTAATGACGAATTCGAGCCCGCGCTGGTCGAGCAATGTTTCGGCTCCTCCTATGAACAGTCGCTCAATCTCTCGCACGACGAACTTTTGAACATGGGTCGCGTGCGTGCGGGTGACGAACGCGAAACTTTTGGCCTGACTCCGCTCGCGATCAGGATGTGCCGCTCAACCAACGGCGTGAGCCGCAAACACGGCGAGGTCTCGCGCGCTCTGTGGCAAGACCTTTGGCCCGAACGCTCCGCTGCGGATCAGATTCCGATCACCTCAGTTACCAACGGCGTGCATGCGCCGACCTGGGTTTCACCTCTGCTGCGCGCGCTTTACGAAAGATACGCGGGCCATAACTGGCAGGAGAGTATCCGCGACAAAGAGCGTTGGCGCGAATCGGTCGAGAAGATCGAGGATCAGGACTTATGGCAGGCGCATCTACTGCAAAAGCAACGACTCGTAGCCTTTATTCGTCATCGCTCTTTTCAAGCGCGTTTGAGCCGCAACGAGAGTATGGAATATACGGAGTCTGCGCGCACGATGTTGAACCCGGAAGCGTTGATCATCGGTTTCGCGCGCCGCGTGGCCGCTTACAAGCGTTGGAGCCTGCTGCTGGCAGACCCGCATCGCCTGTTGCGCCTGATCAATAATGAGGAGCGCCCCGTGCAATTCGTCTTCGCCGGTAAGGCTCACCCGCAAGATCAGGGCGCGAAATACATTCTACAGCAGTTGGCGCTGTGGAAATATGATCCGCTCGTAAGAAATCGCGCGGTTTTCCTGCAAGATTATGATCAGGAGATCGCGCGCCAGTTAGTTCAATCTGTGGACGTGTGGCTCAATGTCCCGCGTCGCCCGCTTGAGGCATCGGGGACAAGCGGCGAGAAGGTGGCGATGAACGGCGGATTAAATCTTTCAATCCTGGATGGCTGGTGGCTTGAAGGCTACGACGGCACTAACGGCTTCGCCATCGGCGACCTGAGCGCAGACGTGGATACGGAGGCGGCGGACGCGCGCGATGCCGAATCGCTCTACCACGCGCTCGAAGAAGAGGTCGTGCCGCTCTATTATGAGCGCGGGTCTGATGGTATTCCTCGCCGGTGGGTGAAGATGATGAAGAGTTCCGTTGCCACGCTTGGGCCGGCCTTTAATAGCGACCGCATGGTCGGGGAGTATGCCGAGAAAATCTATAGGTGATGTCGGTTAATCGCAAAGGCATTTTTGAGAATCGTCCCTTTGAGTCGAACCATAGAGGCCAGGCGTGCTAAACTACGCTCTCTGTCAGAGAGCCTTCTCGCGGGCGGCCCCGCCCGTCGGGTTGAAAAGAGAGAATTCGTCATTCGCATTTAGAGATCACATCCAAGGGGGACGAGACCTTTTGCCGCCCAGGTTAATTAATCATCGCTAGCAATAAAATTTCATGAAGTATTGTCCGATTTGTAACGCCAAATACGAAGACGAAACGAGCTTTTGCGCGAGCGACGGCGAAGTGCTCGAAAATGACCCGACCAGTATTGTTGATTCCATACTGGACGGCCAATATCACGTCGAAGCGCTGCTGGGCAAAGGCGGCATGGGCGCAGTCTATCGCGCGCGCCACATTCTTTTGGGCGACCGCGTGGCGATCAAGGTACTGCCCCCCCAGATGCGCAACAACGCCGAATGGCTGCGCCGTTTTCGTCGCGAAGGCCAGGCCGCGCGCCGCTTCCGCCATCCGAACGCCGTCACCGTTTATGACCTGCGTACGACCTCCGACGGTCTCATCTACATGGTTATGGAATATGTAGAGGGTCACACGCTCGATGCGGAGTTGAAGTCGCGCGGGCGTTTTACTCCGGCCGAAGCCTACGGCGCGCTTGAGCCCGTCATGAGCGTGCTCAATGCGGCGCACGCGCAGGGCGTCGTACATCGCGACCTGAAGCCGGAAAATATTATGCTGGGGAAGCCTTCAGACGGCGGCTCTCCCATCGTTAAGCTTCTCGATCTTGGTATCGCCAAGATAAGCGATGTGGCGGGCGCAGAAACAAGCGGCACGACGGCGCTGACGGTCGCGGGCCAGGTTCTCGGCACACCCTATTACATGTCGCCGGAGCAGTGGGGCGAAGTTCCAGATGATGGCGGCTCGGAGGTGGACGGGCGCGCAGACATCTACAGTCTCGGCGCAGTCTTTTATGAGCTGATCGCGGGAAGAAAGCCCTTCATGGGACGCACGCTGCCTGACCTGCGGCGCGAACATGTGTCCGTCATGCCGTCGCCCCTACTAGAGGTCGTGCCGGACGTGCCCGAAGCCTTCAGCCGCGCGATTGCGCGCGCGCTGTCGAAGGATCGCAGCGGCAGACAGGGGACAGCCGGGGAAATAGCGACCGAGCTTCACACGGCGCTCGCTGAAGCCGGATTGATGCCTTCTCTGAGCAGCTCGCCGAGCATTGGCCAACAAACCTCCGCACCATCAACGCAGACCGGCAGCGGCACTGGCAGCGCCCCCGCGCCCTTTTCCACAGATGTCGAGGGAGCGCGACGCACCAATACGGACATCAACACTCCGACCATCCTGACCCTTGATTCGCCATCAGGCCCGCGAACCGATTCGCCAACGCCCTCCGCGCCAACATCACAACCGCCGCCACCGCAGGTCAGGCCACCGGCAACTCCGCCCAACACGCAGTACAACGCCCCGCCGATGCCGACGGTGGCGACCAATCCGTCTGCATTCTCTCAGAGCGCGCCCGCACAACAAACGCCCTCCTATGCTCCGACACCATCTTATGCGCCCGCGCCGCCGCCCGCGTCAAAGGGCCGCTCGCCCGTCGTTCCGATCGTCGCGGGCGTGCTCGGTCTTCTTTTGCTCATAGGAGTCGGCGGCGGTCTCCTGATCTGGAGTCAAATGGGCGGGGAGAAGCCTGCCGAAGGAACCGGGGCAAGATCGAATGAGCCGCTGGGAACCGGCAAGGAGAAGACTGAGCCGAACACGCCCGCCGAGGCGAAGGAGACGATGACTTACTGGTTGGAAGTGGCCGCGGCGTCCGCCGACACTCCCTCTGCGCGCGTGGCGGGCTCTATGCCGCTCGCTTCAGGTCAGAAGTTCAAGTTCCACGTGATGCCGCGCGAGAATGGCTATCTCTACATCGTTGGGCCTGGCGAAGGTAATGTGCCGACGACCTTTTTGACGGCCAAGCCCGTGGAGGTCTCCGGTGTGGACACCAATGAGGTCAAGTCGAGCGTGGATTTCGCTTTCCCGAATGGTGAAGACAACTGGATTCAATTAGACAAAACAGCCGGAACGGAGTTCTGGACGGTCATTTTTTCGCCGACGCCTCTGTCATCACCTGCTTTCTTAAATGCGGAGGCCGGAAGCGAGCTTACAGAGGCGGAACAATCGGAGCTTGAAGGCTTTCGCGCTCAGCATAAGGCAAATGCGCCCACAACCGACGTCATCAATGGTGCTGATCCAATGGTGTCCGTCAAAGTGCCAGCGGCCAAACAGGCTGGCGAGCCCGTCGTCTTCGATATACGCATTGAGCATAAATAACATGCTTGCGGTCACAAGGTAGAGACTTTGAACAACACCGCGCGTGCGCGCGGTCTCACAGCAAAGCGGGGCGCGAGACGCGCGCGAGCGATCCCTTTTGGTTCTCATGAAGACGGACAGTCAAAGCTAGCTGTCCTTTACACATTTCATCTAGGAGTTATTCCATGCGCTTGAAGACTTTTGTTTTTCCACTTTTGATCGCGCTTGTCGCAGGTGTCCCGTTTTGCGTTCAGGCGCAGGATGGAGACGAAGACGTGCGCGGCGCTTTTATCACAGGTCGTCCAACAGCTTCCGTCAGCGCGAGCGCGAGCACGAGCAGCGGAGGTAGTACGGGGGGCCGCATGAACACGGGCGCGCCGCGCCGCCGTAGACGGCCGCCCGCCAGAACCAACACCAGCAGAACAACGTCGTCGTCCAGAAACACGACTCCCAAAAACACGACACCGACAAAAACAACTGCGACTGTAGCCAAGAGCAATACGGGAGCGACCGCGGCCGTCTCCACCTCTGGCTCCATCGGTCTCGGTTACACGCTTTACATGAGGGACGCCAATGGCGATGCGATGCGTGTTGATCCGGATCGAGAGTTTCGTACCGGCGACCGCGTGCGCGTCTCACTTGAGACAAACACAGATGGTTTTCTCTACATCTTCAACACGACGGATAATGGTGATCCGGTAATGATCTACCCGGACGCGCAACTGGACGAAGGCGGCAGCTACGTCGAAGCACATGTGCCTTATGAGATACCCGCAAGCACTGCCTCCGAGGAGCGCCTGCGCTGGTTCACCTTCGATGCCAAGCCGGGAACAGAACGCCTTTATATCGTCGTCACGCGCGAGCCTCTGCCGGGCGTGCCTATCGAAGATGATCTCGTCAATTACTGCCGCCAGAATCAGGGCAAGTGCCCGTGGCGGCCCAGTGCCACGATGTGGGCGCAGGTCAAAGCGGGGATGAATGCGCAGGCCAGGATCGTTAAGAGCAAGGCGACGTACGGGCAGGTGCAAACCAGCGGCGAGCGCGAAGCGACGACGCGCGGTCTCGGCCTCTCGCAGAGCGAGCCGCCTCCGGCCGTTATCCGTATCAACGTTTCATCGAACACTGGTGTGCTCGTCACGGCGCTCGACCTGATTCACAGATGACGGAAGGCGCATCTCCATGTCAAAGGGATTTATGCAGAAGTCCGAAGACTCGATGGCCGAATGCAGGCTCAAGATGGCCTTCGGACTTCTGTTGTCCTTAGTTAAGTCGCATATCGTTTCCCGTTGATGCCCTGCGCCGCCCGGATTCGGTAAAAGATTATTGACCGCATCACTCCTCGCGGTTTCCCGACGAAAGCAGTGCCGGAGCCCCGCTCCACTGTTCTTCGGTGTCATCATTTCTATTGGAGGAACTTATGAAATTCAAAGCGATCCCACTTGCATATCTACTCTCATGCGCTATCGTGCTCACTACTTTCAACGTTGGGTCTCTGAGCGCCCAGGCAGCACGGGAGCGTGGGCCAATGGCGGCCTTGTTGTTACCACAGGCCGATCAGGCGCGCGCCGCTCTCGAACAGGGCCGCAAACTTTTAAAGCGCGGCCAGGCAGATCAGGCGCTCGGCCAGCTTGAGCAGGCTTTAAAGCTTTACCAGCAGGCCAACGATGCGAAGGGCACGGCCATCGCGTCTGACGCGCTCGGCGATCTCTACAGCCGCCAGGGCCAGTACGAGGTCGCGCTCAAGCATTATCAGCAAGCGCGCACTTCTTACTCCTCTGCCAGCGACACCTACAACGCCAATCTGATGCTCGCCAAGACGGGCGACATGTATTACCGCTCCGGCAATATCAACGAGGCGCGCAGCGCCTATTCGCAGATGAGCGTCACCAAGCCCGACACGAATGCGGCCAAGGACGTGCAACAGAAGGCCAGCAAGGGCCGCAGCCTCTTCGGTCGCGCGCGCGATGTCGCCTCCGGTGGGCCAAGTGTCTCAACAGCGAGCAACGCGGCGGCGGTCGGCGCAGATGTCGCCAACACGATCAAAGAGGAGCGCGAGAAATATCGCCAGTTTATCCTCTACGCGATTTATGAGACGGGTATCGGTCGCGCAGATTTTTTGAGCGGCCAGCTCGACAGCGCCAAGACACATTTCGATAATGCGCTCGCAGCCGCCGACAGCCCGATCTATGGAAAGTTCGGCCAGTCTCGTCGCTGGAGAGTCGCCGCGCGCACGAGCCTCGGTGATGTCGCGCTCGGACAGAATCGCTACGCAGATGCGATCAAGCTCTTCACGCAGGCAGCCGACGGCGCGCGCAAAGACAATCGTCCGGACCTGATGTGGCCTGCACAGCGCGGCATGGGCCGCAGCCTCTGGGCACAGGCCGCAGCGCAAAGCGATCAGAAAAAAGGCACCAAAGGCAGAGAAGACGCCATCGCCGCATATCGCAGCGCGCTGAAGACCATCGAGGCGATCCGTCAGGGAAGCCTCGGCGCGGACGAATCGCGCTCGACCTTCCTGGGAACGACCAAGGATGTCTATGACGAAGCAGCGAGCGCGCTGGCCGAGCGCGCATTGATGACGGCCGGTGGAGCCGGTACGCCGCTCGCGGGCGCGGCGCTCGCGGACGCCGCCGAAGCATTTCAGATCGTTGAGCAGAGCCGCGCACGTTCACTTCTGGACATGCTCGGAGAAGCGGGCGCAAATATCACGGAGGGCGTACCCGCAGACCTTCTCAAACGCAGACAGGACAACCTTGACCGCCAGCAGGAGATCGCGGAGATTTTGACCGGCAACAGTCTCTCGCCCGACGCGGAAAAGAAGTCTAATGCCGATCTTGAAACCGAACTCAACCAACTCTCGACCGAATACGACAGCATCGAAAATCAGATCAGGTCCGCGAGCCCACGTTACGCTTCGCTGACCCTGCCGCAGCCGCTCTCGCTCGCAGACGTTCAGCAACAGGTCCTGGACGACAAGACGGCGCTGCTGGAATACAGCCTCGGCTCGCAGAACTCTTATCTCTGGGCCGCGACGCAGGGCGGAGTCTCGCTTTATAAATTGCCCGGACGCGCGGCAGTTGATCAACAGGCGATAGAGCTTCGTAATCAACTTGTTCCGACAAAACTTCGCACGCGCATCGCCGGGATTGATGTCGCGAACAATCAGACGCGCGGCCTCGGCGTCGCAGCCGCCGCGCCCGATAATAGCGCCGCTGCCGCATTCGCGACCGCTTCCAACGCGCTCTACAAAACTGTGGTCGAGCCAGCCGCTACATTGATCGGTGACAAGCGGCTGCTCATCGTCGCCGACGGCGCGCTCAACTACGTTCCCTTCGAGGCGCTCGTCACCGCTTCGGGCGGCGCGGATTATTCGGCCATGCCTTACCTCGTCAAGACCAACGAGATTGTCTATGCGCCGTCGGCCTCTGTGGTTGCGGTGATCAGGAAACAGGCCGTCAAGCCGACCGGAAAGAA
>JBKKAL010000133.1:0-13741 GCA_046714695.1 Pyrinomonadaceae bacterium | reverse complement strand
CTCGCGGAGAGACCCCAGACCGCAGCCGAGCTCGCCGCCCAAACCAAAACGCACGCGCCGTCTTTGTATCGCGTCCTTCGCACACTGGCGAGCGCAGGTATCTTTGCGGAGAACGCCGACCAAAAGTTTGAATTGACGCCACTCGCCTCGCTGCTCAGTAGCGATGCGCCGAATTCTATGCGCGACTTTGCAATTATGTTTGGTGAAGAATGGATGTGGCGTGCCTGGGGCGAGCTGATGCACAGCGTCCGAACCGGTGAAGTTGCGCATGTAAAAGCTCAAGGCATGGGGTCTTTCGAGTTTTTCCAACAAAACAGGGAAGCCGGACAGATTTTCAACCGCGCCATGACGAGCAATTCGCTCAGGATCACTCCGGCGATTGTCGAGGCTTACGATTTCTCCGGCGTCGGCAAACTGGTTGACATCGCGGGCGGGCATGGGCTCCTTCTCGCCGGAATATTGAAAGCGAATCCGCACATGCAGGGGATATTGTTTGACCTGCCTTATGTGATCGAGGGCGCAGGTGAGTTGCTCGAAAAAGAGAATGTTCGTCAACGCGTCGAGCTTGCATCGGGCGACTTTTTCCAGTCTGTTCCGGCAGGCGCGGATGCCTACATGATGAAACATATCATTCACGACTGGGACGACGAGCATAGCATCAAAATCCTGCGTAACATCCGTTCGGCGATGAACGAAAACGGGAAAGTCTTAATCATCGAGATGGTCGTCCCTGAAGGCAACGAGCCAAGCGCCTCTAAAATCCTTGATATTCAAATGCTCGTGATGGAAACCGGCAAAGAACGCACGCGGGATGAGTATCGCAGGCTGTTGGAGGCATCCGGCTTTAAACTAACAAGAATCATTCCGACAAAATCACCCTATAGTGTGATCGAGGGTGAAGCTGCGTAGCCTGAGAAAAACTATATTTCAAGGATGCCACCCTCTAACGACTTAATGCGACCCGACCCCTTGACAGCTACACCTTCGTCATTCTTTCGCCTCCTTATCTCGGATGTTTCATGCGCAGCGCGGGTGAATTCAGGCGTCGGATGGCTACTGGTAACTCTGGTGGAGAACAGTTGATGATTCTATCCCTACGCGTCATTGCATTTCTCTTGTTACTTTCATCGCTTACATTCGCGCAGAGGAATCAACAAAGGCGTCAGCCGATAATAGACATGCACATGCACGCGCATCCCGCCGACCGTTTCGGTAAGGCGGGGCTGCCCAATCCGGTCACGGGTAAGCCTTCTGCTGCTACCACGGATGACGCACTCATGCAGGCAAGTCTTGCCGCCATGCGCCGCTATAACATCGTCAAAGCTTTTGCCAGTAGCCACCTTGATTCCGTGGAACGATGGAGAGCGGCTGCGCCGGATCGCATCGTCGGTGGCGCTCAGATTGATGTCGGCATTCCGATACCGGACGTTGCGCGTCTTCGCAGAGACTTCCTCTCAGGGCGTCTTGGCCTGCTCGGCGAAGTGGGCAATCAGTATCTCGGATTATCTCCCGACGATCCCATGTTAGAGCCATACTTTGCCCTCGCCGAAGAGTTAGACATTCCGGTGGGGATTCATACAGGTATCAGTGATCCCGGCACGCCTTATCAATGTTGTCCGAAATTTCGTGTCGCGCTGGGGAATCCGATGCTCCTGGAGGAGGTGTTGATTCGCCATCCGAAGATGCGTGTCTACCTGATGCACGCCGGTTATCCGTACCTGCAAGAGACCATCGCTCTGATGTCCGTATATCCGCAGGTTTATGCAGACCTCGCGGTTATAGATTGGATTATTCCGCGCGCGGAGTTCCACGCGTACCTGCAATCACTCCTGCGAGCCGGATTAGGCAAGAGGTTGATGTTCGGCTCAGACCAGATGATCTGGCCGGAAGCTATAGGGATGGCCATAGAGGGGATCGAATCGGCGCGATTTCTCAACTACGAACAGAAGCGAGACATCTTCTATAACAATGCCGTTCGATTCCTTCGGCTGAATGAAACAGTGCGTAAGCGGTAAAGCTGTCTCAAAGCTAGTATTGCGATTGCCGATCATCGCTGTTCGACATTATTTCGACAATACCGCTCAATATCATGTGCAGTCAGCAATATCAAAAAGATTCAATCGAGCAAGGGTAAAGAGGAGGCTGAAGAGTCATGACGGAAGAGTATAGAAAACAGGATGGCGGGCCGGTAACACAAACGGACCCCGAACAGAACGTATCCGATCCAAATCACGCGCGCCCCGCCGTAACCGGCGAAAGAAGCACACAGGAAGGGATGGCCGGTCAGGGTCTCGGGCAAATGCCGAACGACGAGAGCGAGCAGAGAGATTCTAATTCAAAGCAGTAAGGCTGGTGGCCCAAGCCGCTTGTAATTTATAAGCAGCTTGGGCCTGGGGCGCTTCTCTTTTTACTCGTTCCTGAGCGCGATCAGCGGATCAATCCTTGTCGCTCTGCGCGCAGGGATAAAGCAGGCGGCGATTGCCACGCCCGTCAATATCAGCGGAATAATGATGTAGGTAATCGGATCAATCGCGCTCACGCCGAAGAGTAGAGTCGAGAGCAGCCGGGTCGCCAGAAACGATACACCCAGACCGACGATCACGCCGACGAGCGCGAGCTTCAATCCCTGTCCGACCACTATCCTGAACACGTCGCGGCGTTGCGCGCCAAGCGCCATACGTATCCCTATCTCGTGCGTCCGCTGGGCCACCATGTAACTCATCACGCCGTAGATACCGATAGAGGCAAGCACAAGCGCGACCGCCGCGAACAACCCCAAAAGCAAGGTGTAAAAACGCGGCTGCGAGATGGAGTTTTCAAACTGCTGGGACAGCGTCCTGTTTCCCACCGGCTGGTCGGGATCAATGGCCTGCACCTCGCGGCGAATCGGCATCGCCAAACTCGTCGGATCACCTTTGGTGCGCGCCAGCACGTACATAAAAGTGACGGGCGACTCCAGAAAGTGCGTGAAGATTTCGGGGCTCGTATCGCCCGTGAGGTTGAACTGTTTAGTATCGCCGACGACGCCCACGACCTCGTAAGGAGTATTCCCGCCGCGCAGGTACAAGCGTTGGCCGAGCGCTTCCTGCTGGGGAAAGATGCGGCGCGCGAGCGCTTCATTGATAAGGACGGTCTTGGGGGCTTTGTCGTCATCGCGCTCCGTAAACATCCGCCCGCGCCTGAGCGGTATGCTCATCGTTTCAAAGTATTCCGCGCCCACAGTGTTTATGACGGCAGTGAGTTCCTGTCCCTGCGGTTGCGGCGCACGTCCCTCCACAGCGTATGCTCGCAATTGACTGTTACCCTGTAGCGGCAGAGCCGTAATCCCTCCAACGGATTCAACACCGGGCAAGGCGCGCACTCTTTGAAACAGTTCTTTAAAGAACGCGACTCCGCGATTCCCTTCCGAATACTTCTGCGGCGGCAAGACCAGTTGCGAGTTGACGAGCACGCCCTCTGCCCTGAAGCCGGGATCAACATTTCGCATCGCGACAAAACTGCGGATAAGCAATCCCGCACCGATCAGGAGCACCAGCGACAGAACCACCTCCGTAACGACCAGTACGTTGCGGAAGCGCGCTTGACCCTTGCTGCCAGTCGAGCCGCGACTGCTATCCTTGAGAACCTCATTCAACTCGGTATGAGTCGTCTGCCAAGCAGGCATGAGCCCGAAGATAAGGCCCGTCAGGATTGAGATTAGAAAAGTGAAGGCCAGAACCATCGGGTCAATGCCGATCTCCTGGATGCGGGGAATTGAGGGCGGTATAAAGCTGACCAGAACTTTCACACCAATGATTGCGATCAGCACTCCGCACGCGCCGCCGATCAACCCCAGGAGTACGCTCTCGGTCAGCAGTTGCCGGAGGATACGCAGGCGTGTTGCCCCGATGGCGGTGCGCAGCGCAACCTCTTTACGGCGCGAGGTCATACGGGCCGACAACAGGCTGGCGACGTTGACGCAGGCGATCAAAAGCACAAAGAAGACCGCGCCCAACAGAACGAGCATGCCGGGGCGCAAGAAACCGACGACCGATTCGTGAAGAGGTTGTATAAAGATAGTCCATCCGGTGTTCGTCGCCGGATAAGCCTGTTCCAGTTGGCGCGCGATGGTTTCCATCTCGGCGCGCGCTCCCTCAAACGTAACTCCGTCTTTGAGTCTGCCTATGACTACCAGCCGGTAAGCGGTGCGGTCTTGTAACTCTTCGTTGTCAAAAGCCAGCGGCCGCCAGACCTCTGTGGTCGTGTCTGGAAACTTGAAAGTCTCACGCATGACGCCGACGACCGTGAAGATGCGGTCGTTCATCTTGACGGTACGTCCGAGGATTTCGGGGTCTGCGCCGAAATGTCGTCGCCAAACGGTCTCGCTCAAGATCGCGACGTTATTATTTCCCGGCTTCTCCTCGTCCGCCGTAAAGACTCTTCCAAGCAAAGGCTTCTCACCCAACAGGTCGAAGAAGTTGGCTGTCACGGAATAGCCGTTAAGGCGTTCCGCGCCCGCCTCAGCCGTGTGACGAAAGATTGTGCTCTCGTAGGCGGCCATCTCCGAAAATGAACGGCTTTGCGTTCTCCAATCGAGGAAGTCCGGGGGCGCGACGGCATTCTGCGTGAGTTCGCGTTGCTGATTGTTCCCCAGGAGAACCATGATTCGATCAGAGTCTTTGTAGGGTAACGGGCGCAGAACGACGGCGTTGACGATGCTGAAGATGGCTGTGTTCGCGCCGATGCCAAGGGCCAGCGTCAGCACGGCCACAATCGTGAAGCCCGGATTTTTCCAAAGTACCCGCGCTCCGAAACGTAAGTCTTGCCACAGGGTTTCCATAAAACCTACTCCTCTAATGTCATGGCATATCTCTTTGATGAGCCCCGGATGTCCGAACCGACGCCGCGCGTCCTGCATCGCCTCCTCGGGCGTCATCCCACGAGCGAGATTTTCCTCGGCACGCATCTCAAGGTGGAAGCGCAGTTCTTCCTCGATGTCCCGATCAATTTGTTGGCGGCGGAACAGGTCGCCGAGCCCGGAAAAAAAGCCCTTGAGGGGGAACATCCTTAATGCTCCTATGCGGTCTGCATTACTTTGGAAATAGCTTCGGAGAGGCGCGCCCAGTTGGTCTCCTCTTCGGCCAGTCCCTTGCGGCCAGCCCTCGTCAATTTGTAAAACTTGGCGCGACGATTGTTTTCCGAGAGCCCCCACTCGGCCACGATCCAACCGCGCTTCTCCATCCGGTAAAGAGCCGGATAGAGCGAGCCTTCTTCGACTTGAAGCGCATCGTCGGAGACTTGTTGAATCCGCCGCACAATGTCGTAGCCGTGCAGTGGCCCCAGCGTTAAAGTTTTAAGGATGAGCATGCCCAGCGTACCCTGTAGCAGATCGGTGCGAGTTTCAGTCACGAAAGACTCCTCCCCTACCATGTCTAGGGGAGATGTACACCCGCTCGCCTAGATTGTCAAGGGGAATGTTCTCCCGTGATGTAAAAGATTAGATGTGAGTCAAGATGGTTTATCGTATTGAGGGCCGGGCTTTCACTCCCCTATGATGGCTGAGGCGGAATCTCGCGAGTTTCTGCATTGACTGGCTGATTAGTGGCGAGTGATGGTATGTTGAAGGGAAAATGTATACTCTGGTAGCGGACGGCGAATGAATGAAGGCTTTTCATTTATTCACCGAAAACAATTCATAGATACAGATGAGAGAAAGAGAAGTGAAATTAGAGCGCGCGCAACCTTCGCGACCGCCGGCGGAGGCGATAGAGATCGAGCGCAGCCTTGATCAACTGAGCCGTTGGATGGACGGGTTGTTTCGCATTCCCGGCGTCGGCTGGCGCTTCGGTCTTGATGCCATCGTCGGATTGATTCCCGGCGTCGGCGACCTGGCGACCACGGGCGTCTCCTTCTACATCATGGCCGCCGCGGTTCGCTACCGGGTGCCGAAGATCACGCTCCTGCGCATGGGTCTCAACCTCGGCGTTGATTACGTGCTCGGATCAGTGCCGATTCTGGGCGATATGTTCGATGCCTGGTGGAAGTCGAACCAGAAGAACGTCGAATTGTTGAAAAAGCGCGCCACCGTCTCGGCTGAGGATGCGCGCAGCGGAAGAACGAGCGACTGGCTCTTCCTGTTTCTCATCATGCTGGTTCTGCTCGCCCTGTTGGCTGGCTCTCTGGCCGTGGCCTTTTTCATCCTGCGCTTCGTCGCCAATAACTTGTAATCACCGTTCTGAAATCCACGCAGCTTTCAAAGATGAAAAGGCGACCTCAACAAAGAGGCCGCCTTTTTATCTTTGAGAACCTCGATTGGCCGTTTAGACGGATGCTTCTACAGCTTTGGATGGCGCGCGACGAATTCGATAAGGGTGCTGACGTAATCCGTAAATGGCGGGCAGCGAACGCCGTGCGGCTCCAGTAGATCGCGCGCGACCGTTGTATCGTAAATTTGGTCATGAAAGAAATAGGGGACGCCTGCGTGCGGAAGGCCCGTCAGTGTTGGTGAAAGCGGGAGTGAAAGCGTAGTGCGCACCAGTTTAGGCGGGATCGTCAGGCGCGAGCCGTGACCGGAGAGCGTATGCGCGATTGATTCAAACAGCTCATGAGTACTCAAAGGGTTGGTGTCGGCCAACTGCGCGGTCGCCCCCGTCGCCCTTTCATCTTTCGCCAGCGCCGTCATCGCCTCGACGACAAAATCAACGGGCACGAGGTTCAAAGTCACCTCATGATTGCCGATATTGAGCAGAGAGAAAAGATTGGGGTGCATACGCATGTAGTTGATCAAGTAATAAACGCCGTCATATTTCGCCGTCTCTCCCGTATGCGAATCGCCGCACACGATCGAAGGGCGGTGAATCGTTACCGGCAGCTCTCTTTTCAGCGCATCCACTTCCAGTTCGGCCAGATATTTCGTCTCTTCGTAAAAGTTGCGAAAGCCCTCGGCATGTTCCAACTCTGTTTCGAGTATCAGTCCCCGGCGCAGGCCCGCGACGTAACAGGTGGAGACGTAATGATAGCGACGCAGGTGGGGCAGAGACTGCGCAAAGCGATTGACATTGCGCGTGCCTTCAACGTTGACGCGCATCGCCGTCTCGCGCGCGACCGATAGATCATAAATAGCCGCGAGATGAAAGAGGACGGTCGTCTCACGCTGCGCTCTCTCCAACTCCGTAGGAGAAAGCCCGACCTCTGCCCGCGTAATATCGCCTTCCAGGATGTGAAAGTTGCTCGCAGGCGCGTCCGCTTCGCGTGCGATGCGCTCGGCATCCAGGCGCGCGCGCTCCATGAAAGCGGGCTGCACGAGCAGCAAAAAACGCGCGCCTTCAAGGGCCAGACGTTTGACCAGCCGCCCGGCGATGAAGCCCGGAAATCCCGTCAGAAAAATCGTTTCGTCAAGCGACAAATGCGTTCTTCTCCGCGAGGTTGATGCCAAGCTGCCGTAGCTTTCTATAAAATCCGGCGGGCGTGTTGAGCGTGTGAAGAAACGAACCGTCTTCCCTTTGGTACGAGATAATACCGCCGTCATCCAGTGCGGCGACAAGCACCATGTCGCGCGTCGCGCTCGTCCGATACCGGCTAACCTGCGCTTCGCGACCCGTTAACTCTTCAACGCGTAGATCACTTTTTGTTCCATGCAGAGCATATCTGCCGGGGCAATTGCGAATCGGTTTCCAGTCGTACGTCTTTAATAATTCTGCAAAAGTCATAAAGCTTATCGGCGCTAGCTACACGCAAGCTCAACTAAAGTGCGGACGCCCGTTCCCGTCGAGCCTTTGGGCGCGTGCGGCTGCGCTTCGTCGTACCAGGCTGTGCCAGCGATGTCGAGGTGTACCCATGGCGTGTCGGCGGCGAACTTGCTCAGGAGGAGAGCGGCGGCGGTCGCATCGGGTCGGCCACCGTAATTTTTAAAATCGGCGATTGGGCTCTCGATGCGTTTTTTGTAATCGTCGCTGACGGGCATACGCCATGTGGGCTCGCCCGCGCGGCGTGCGGCCTCTCCAACGCGCATGGCCCATTCGTCATGATTACTGAAGAGTCCCGTCCGGTGATCGCCGAGCGCGACGATGATCGAGCCTGTCAAGGTCGCCAGGTCAACGATGTTTGATGCGCCCAACTGTCTGGCATAAGCGATGCCGTCGGCCAGAACCAGTCGCCCTTCGGCATCTGTATCAACGACCTCAATCGTGTAGCCCGCGAGCGTCCTGATGACATCGCCGGGTTTGATGGCATGTCCCGATGGCATGTTCTCGGCGGCGGGGATGATGCCGACGATTCGACGGCGCGGCTTGAGCTGCGCGATGGCGCGAAGCGCGCCGAGGACGGCTGCGCCGCCCGCCATGTCGGTCTTCATCTCGTACATATCCAGACCGTGCTTGATCGAGATGCCGCCCGTATCGAAGGTGATTCCTTTGCCGACGAACGCCCACAGCTCGTCCCCTTCAGCCGCGCCCTCCGGCTCGTAACGAACGACGATCAGCGCGGGTTTCTCCTCAGACCCACGGCCGACGCCCCAGAGCCCGCCCATCCCGCGCTCGCGAATCTGATCCGCGTCCAGAGATTCGACTTGAAGACCGAACTCCCCGGCCATCAAGGCTGCACGCCGCGCAAACTCGTGCGGAGGCAAAGAAGCGCCCGGCTCGTCGGAGAGTGCCCGCGTCCAGTTCACCGACTCCGCTATGATCTCTGCGCGCTCGATCTCTGCGCGCAACTCGTCAGCTTCTTCGGAAACAATGATCGTGAGCCGTTCAAGCTCCGGCGCTTCTTCTTCACTATTCTGATAAAAATCCACTTCATAAAGGCCCAGACGTGCGCCTTCGGCCACGGCGCGGGTTGCTTGCCGCTCGTCGCCGGAGGCGGGCAGCATGAAATAGAGATGCTTGATGCGGGAAGAGCGCGCCGCGCGTGCGGCCATGCCCGCCGCCCTTTGAAGATCATGCGCATCGAAATCGGAATGCGAGCCGAGACCGAGAAGCAGCAACCGGAGCGTCCCCGCGCCGTTCGCGCTTCCTCTGTAAAGGAGTTGAGATTCGCCCGCATGACCCCTGAACTCGCCGTCGCGGACGAGCGCCTCGCAGGCAGTTTGCAATTCATCCTGGCGATTTAAAGAGACGTGCGGCGAATCCTCAAAGACACAGACAGCAAGGCCCGCGTCTGATGACAGATGCGGCAGGCTGTCGGCGATTTCAATTTTTAAAGAATGCTGATTGTTCATCTATTCTGTAATCCGTCCAATTTCGCAGAGGCTCGGCCGTCTGAACAACATGCAATTGGCGCGCTCTGCTAAGGCTGAGTATAATGCAACTCGCGCGCGACTCTCTAGCTACGACCGATCATGCTCAGGCGATTTTCGCAAATCGCTCACGCGCAACATTTCCCGGAGGAATATAATTCATGGCCTTGATTCGTCTCTTACCGCGCCGCACGGCGCTCGCGCTGCTGTTGACAATTATCGCAGGCGTTTCCGCCGCCGCGCAGCCGGAAGCATCATCATCAAGCAAGTGCGTGCAGATCACGCTCCTACAGGTCAACGATGTCTATCAGTTCATGCCTGTGGATCGTGGCACGCAGGGCGGGCTCGCGCGCGTCTCGGCCTTACGCAAACAGATTATGAAAGATTCGCCGAACACGCTCTTTCTCCTTAGCGGCGATACGATCTCGCCCTCGGTCGAATCCATCAAGACGAAGGGCCAGCACATGATTGATGCCTGGAACAACATCGGCCTCGATTATGCGACGCTCGGCAATCACGAATTCGATTTCGGCCCCGACGAGCTGCTCAAGCGGATGAAGGAATCCAAATTTCAATGGCTCGCCGCCAATGTGACCGACAACAAAGGAAATTCGTTCGGCGGAATGCCGCCCTTCGTTATACGTGAGATGGACGGCATCAAGGTCGGAATCTTCGGTATCCTGCTGCCGGACACCAAGACCACTTCCAAGCCCGGCCCTGATGTCAGGATTCTGGGCTCGTGCGAGACGGCGAAGCGAATCGTGCCGCAGATGCGTGCTGCGGGCGCGCAAGTGATCGTCGCCCTCACGCACCTCACCATGCGCGAGGACAAGCAGCTAGCGCACTGCGTGCCGGAGATAGACATCATCATCGGCGGGCACGAGCATACGTTGCTGCAATCACTGGCGGGCCGTACGCCGATCTTCAAAATGACGGCGGACGCACGCCAGTTGGGACGCTTCGACCTGACCGTGGATCGCGCGACGGGCAAGCTTCAAAGCGTGGACTGGGAAGTGATTCCGGTCAACGATACGGTAGCTGAAGACCCGCAGTTCGCCGCCGTGACGGAGAAGTACAAAGATTTGCTGGCGACATATAATGAAATGGTCGGACGAACCCGCGTGCGCTTAGACGCGCGCAGCGAGGCCAACCGCACGGGCGAAACCAACGTCGGGGATTTCGTCGCAGACTCTTTACGACAGGCGACGAATGCTGATGTGGCGCTCATCAACGGCGGCACGATTCGCGCTGATACGATCTACGAGCCGGGCCCTTTGAGCAAGCATGACGTGCTGGCTATCCTGCCGTTCGGCACTGAGGTCGTGAAGATAGAGCTGACGGGCGCGACACTGCGGCGTGCGCTCGAACACGGCGTCAGCCAGAGCGAGCCGGGCGAAGAGCCAGGGCGATTTCCGCAAGTCTCAGGCCTTCGCTTCTCTTTCGAGACCAGTTCGCCCGCCGGCTCGCGCGTCAAAAAGATCACGGTGGGCGGGCAGCCGCTTGATGATCGTAAGACGTATACGCTGGCTACGAATGTTTACCTTGTCGGAGGCGGCGACGGTTACGAGATGTTCAAAGGCGCACGACGTTTGACGAAACAGGGGGAGTCGCAGGTTGATTCCGAAATCCTGCGCAAGGCGATTGCGTCCGCCCCTGAAGGTATCAATCCGCAGGTGGATGGACGTATCGAGTGGATCGGCAGACCGGTGGAAGGGAATCAAAAAGAGTGCAGCCTTGCCACAGCCGGCGGGAAATAAATAAGAGATGTTCAGCGACGATTTTTTCAGCGAGGACCAAAAGGGCGAGGCCATAGAGCTGTTCAAGCGTGCTTACGAAGCCCAGCAGTCCAACGATTATGAAGAGGCGATAAAGCTCTACAAACGCTCCATCGCTCGCTATCCGACCGCCGAGGCCCACACTTTTCTCGGCTGGGTCTATAGTTTTCAGAGCCGCTACGACGAGGCGATAGAAGAATGCCTCGAAGCGATTCGCGTTGACGAGACGTTCGGCAATCCTTACAACGACATCGGCAGCTATCTGATTGCCAAGGGCGATATCTGGGCTTGCGTTCGCTGGTTCAAGCGAGCACTGCAAGCCGCGCGCTACGAATCCTACGCCTTCCCGCATTTCAACCTCGGTCGCGTTTACGAGATGCGCGGTCGCCTGATCGAAGCGGCGAAGCATTACGGGCTGGCGCTCAATGAGCAGCCCGGCTTTGCGCAGGCCGCGACCGCGCTGCGTCGCATGCAGGCTCGTCTTAACTGAAAAAGCAGCAGCGAGTCACAAATAAAAGTATTCTGAAATGAAAGACCCCGGCGAGTTGCTGGGGTCTTCCTCTTACTGTCGTACTATTACTGACAGATCACTACGGCCCAAAGCGAGCGCGGTACTCCTGGGATTCGATGAATCCTCTGATCATCTCCCGATACGTATCCTCGAAGCTTTGTCCTGCCGGTGGATTGTTCAGCTTATCTACCCATACCAGGTATTGTGCGTCAGGATCTCTCCTCAAGTAAGCGAAGTAGCCTATCACTACAAACGCCTCGTTGAAGAACTTCTGACTCACCTCCGGCCCTTCCACTATCGCCCGCAGCACATCCCACCGCTGCATGTGGCTATTGACGAGATTAAAGGCCAGCGTCTGACGGTTCCCAAGCGTCACGCCTGCCGTCGCCGCCAGTGCATCCACGTATTCCTGTGAACGTGTCTGAGAGTCATACTGGTCATAGAGGTTTTTGAACTCCTGTCGTTGCGTGAAGTCTATGGCAAACTGCTGTTTTCTCGCTTCCAGTTGAGCATCGGTCAGGAATCCAGCCACCTTTCGGAAATCATCCTGATACTCTTCGTAGGTGGGCTTTCTGCCCAGCGCCGTCCTGTAGAAGCGATAGATGAAATAGGCTCGGTCAAAGAACTCTCGCGAGCGGAAGAAGCCCGAAGAGACAGCAATGCGATCACAACTCTTATCGCCTGCCGGACAGTTGTTGAGGGTAGCCAACCAGCCAGCCAATCCGGGAGAATCAGGCTCGCGGTTGAGGATGTCCAAGTACTGCTGACGGACGAAGAACGTATTATCGTTAATCGGATTCGCAGCACCCGGAGCGAAGTCGTTATCCGTGATCGTTAGAGTGGCGGTTGAAACTGCTCCAAGACTGCCGCCTGTAGTATCGCTCAAGGTAATGGTCAGCGTCTCCGGTCCTTCGACATAGACATCATTAATGATGGGCACATCGAAGGTGGCTGATGTCTGACCGGCAGCGAAGCTCAAAGTGCCTCCGACAGCCGTGTAGTCGCAACGCTGTGATGCATTGCCTGTCACGACATTGCAGTTGTTCAGTCCCGACAGGTCGCTGGTCTCATACTGCACAGTGGATGCACCTGAGGTGTTGATCAAACGATTGACCGTGATGGTCGCCCGTCCATCAGCTTCACCGACGGTGTAGTTCGCCGCCGATAATTGAATCCTACTCGTATCGTCATCCACGATCGTGCCCACTCCCTGATTATCAGAGATAGTGGCATTGCTTGCTCCTGAGAGATTGACCAGGAAAGTCTCGTTACCTTCTGGCGTAGTGTCGCCATTGACAACCACGGTGATGGTCTTGATGAACTCACCGGGGTTGAAGGTGAGCACTGTGCTCGGTATGGCTTGATAATCGCTCGGAGCCGTGGCTGTGACATCGGCCGTTGCGTAGTTGACGGTCACGGTCTGAGCGCTGGGCGCTGAGAGAGTGACCGTAAAGACAGCATTGGTCGTTCCGGCGTTGCCTTCCGTGACCGAGACATCGTTGATGGAAAGGCTCGGCTTCGGATCATCGTCAATGATGGTGCCCTGTCCCTGTGCATCAAGGATGGTGGCGAAGGTAGAGTTCATCAGATTGACGAAGAAGGTCTCGTTATCTTCGGCGATGGTGTCGCCGTTAACAGGCACGGTGATGGTTCTGGTCGTCTGGCCGGGCGCGAACATAAGCGAGCCGCTGACGGACTGGTAATCGCCCGGCGCGGTCGCCGTGCCGTTAGAGGTCAGATATTCGACCGTCGCAGTCTGCGCCAGAGCCGCTGAGAGGGTGACGGTGAAGACCAAGTTGGTCGAGCCGATGTTGCCCTCCGTCACGCTTTGATCATTAATAGAGATCGTCACCTGAATCTCGAAGGCGCCAATGTCACTGCCATCGCCGCCCGCCGCATTGGCATACGCGAGAAGGTCAACCGGACGGTTGAAGTCGCGTTGATCTCTGAGGGTAAGACTGGTGTCTTTGCCCTTATCAATGGCCGGGCTGGTCGGCAGCAGCGCGATGGTCTTGGTCGGGCCGCCGTTGTCCTGCAAGCCAGCCGGGTCGAGGTTGGCAGCAACATTGAGTTGATCGCCGGGGCCGGTAAAGCCGCTGCTGCCGCCGCTGCTGCTGATCAGGTTATAGCCCTGAGAGGTCACGCCTCCCTTCACATCTGGGCCGCCGGGAGCGCCCGGAGCGCCGGGCAGACCCAACCCGGGAGCGCCCGGAGCGCCGGGCGCACCAGCGCCGTTGCCAGGAC
>JBKKAL010000132.1:0-21171 GCA_046714695.1 Pyrinomonadaceae bacterium | reverse complement strand
TCGAGGAAGTCATCGGGAAGGACCGCCTGATCGATGAACGTCAGAAAGGTCAGGCGTGGGTCGACGCTCGAAGCGACCACACGGGCAGGAATCTCGTCGCCATTGTCGAGGACGACCCCCTGCGCCTTGTTGTTTCGCACGGTGATGCCGGCCACCGAGGCATTGACGCGTATTTCGACGCCCGCCTCGCGCGCCGCGTCGGCAATCGCATTCGAGATGGCGCCGGTGCCGCCGCGCGCGAAGCCCCAGGAGCGGAACGCGCCGTCGATCTCGCCCATGTAGTGGTGGAGGAGGACGTAGGCGGTGCCGGGCGAGCGGACGCCGAGAAAGGTGCCGATGATCCCCGACGCCGCCATCGTCGCTTTCAGCACGTCGGTCTCGAACCACTGATCGAGGAAGTCGACCGCGCTCATCGTCATCAGCTGCACCTGGTTGTACTTGTCCTGGTCCGGGAGCGCCTGGAAGCGCCGGCCGAGGAATAGGAGGTCCATCACGCCGCGCGGGTCGAGGGAGGTCGGATCTGGCGGCGTCATGTCGAGGATGGGCTTCACGAAGCGTCCCATCTCGACCATCGCCTTGCCGTATTCATCATAGGCTTCGGCATCAAGCTTTGAATGGCGTGCGATCTCGCGTCGAGTCTTGGCGTGATCGTTGACGCGCCAGAGGTAGTCTCCATTCAGCATCGGCGTAAACGTGCCGTCCAGCGGGAGAATCTCCATCCCGTGACGCGGCAGATCAAGCTCGCGGATGATCTCAGGCCGCAGCAGCGAGACCACATAGGAACAGACGGAGAACTTGAAGCCGGGGAATACCTCTTCGGTGACGGCGGCTCCGCCCAGCACATAACGGCGCTCAAGCACCAGCACCTTTTTGCCTGCGCGCGCCAGATACGCGGCGTTGACCAGTCCGTTGTGCCCGCCGCCGATGACGATAACGTCGTATTTTTGATTCATCTGTTAGTCGGTTCTTGCTTGCTGAAGATTCGTTAGGATACTTATAATCGCTCGCCCTGACAACTTGTGCGCACGAAGAGGTGAATCTAGTGCCGGTTGGAACTGCCTTTCACGAGAAAACCCTGGCGCTCTGCGAGAGCCTGAATTATCGCGAGTGGTCGGGCTACTACGCCGTCAGCTCGTACGAGCCGCATCATGAGCATGAATATAATGCTATTAGAAATGCTTCAGCCCTGATAGATGTCTCTCCGCTCTACAAGTATCGAATTACGGGACGCGACGCCACGCGGCTCGTTGATCGAATCATCACGCGCGACGTGCGAAAGATCGCTGCGGGGCAGGTCGTTTACACTCCCTGGTGCGACGAGCGCGGCCAGGTCATTGATGATGGGACGGTCTCGCGGCTTGAAGAGAACACCTATCGCTGGACGGCAGCCGACCCATCACTCCGCTGGTTTAGCCAGAACGCGGTCGGGATGGATGTCTCAATCGAGGACATCTCCGAATCTGTGGCGGCGCTTGCCCTGCAAGGCCCGACTTCGGGCAGGCTTTTAATGCGCATCAGTGATGCAGACATCGAGAATCTCAAATACTTTCGCGTCACGACCGCCAGGATCGCAGGCGTCGAGGTTGATATTTCGCGCACGGGTTACACGGGCGATCTGGGATACGAGATTTGGATTCCGGCTGAGAGCGCGAGCACGGTCTGGGATGCGCTCATCACCGAGGGGCGCGCTTTCGACATTCATCCGGCGGGCATGCTCGCGCTCGACGTGGCGCGCATCGAAGCGGGACTTCTCCTCATAGACGTGGACTTTAACAGCAGCAAGCGTGCGATCATTGAATCACAAAAGTACTCGCCGTTCGAGATGGGTTTAGGTCGCCTTGTCCATCTCGATAAGGGGCGATTTGTCGGGCAGGCCGCGCTTCTTGCAGAGCAGAAGCGCGGGCATGAGCGTGAGATCGTCGGCCTTGAAATTGATTGGACTGGCGTCGAGAGATTGTTCGAGCAGGTAGGTCTGCCGCCCTCCGTCTCGCCTATTGCTTCGCGTGTGGCCGTCCCCGTTTATAAGAATGGCACGCAGACGGGCAAAGCGACCTCGACCACGTGGTCGCCGACCTTGAAGAAATTGATCGCCCTGGGAAGCGTCAAACGTGAGCATACTAAGCCCGGCACTCTGCTCGAAATGGAAATGACGGTCGAGGCTGTCCGCCACCCAGTCGCTGCGACGGTCGTCAAGACTCCCTTCTTCAATCCGAAAAGAAAGACCGCAACACCTGTCACGTAGCGACTTATGTCACATATCAGAAATTAGCCGAAGCGCATTAACGAGCCTGCGTAGCAGGTGGCAGAGTGTAGCCCCGCGCGTCAGCGTGGGGACAGACGTTCGGCACAAACATGTCGAGCCTGCGGAGCAGGCGGCAGAAGCAGACTTAAAGAGGAGACCACGGTGTCTCACACAACCTTGCTTTATCACATTGTCTTTGCCACAAAAGACCGCGCCCCTTTAATAACGCATGAATTGCGCTCGGCATTGCATGAATATCTTGGAGGAACAGTACGTGGCTTGAGCGGCACAACATTAGAGGTGGGCGGCGTCGCCGATCACGTTCACCTGCTCGTGACCTTGCCGCCAACGATTGCCGTTTCGGATTTTATGAGCAAGCTGAAATCGAACTCCTCGTCGTGGGCGAAAGCGGAAACGAACGGACGTTTTGCATGGCAGAGCCGGTACGGAGCGTTCACCGTTAGTGAATCGCAGGTCAAGCGCGTCCGTAGTTATATTCGCAATCAAGAGGCACATCATCGCCGGACGACATTCGCGGATGAATACGCTGCTTTGTTGCGCGCACATCACATCGAATTTGACGAGGCGCATCTGTGGACTTGAAGCCTCTATCGCCCGCTCGCGCGGGCTACTCGAAAAAAATGCGGTCTTTTCCCCACGCTGACGCGCGGGGCTACACTCTTTCGCCCGCTCGCGCGGGCTGGTTTTGATTAAATTCGGGGGCTGCGTAACATCCGCGAGTAAGTTAAAGATCGTGAAACGTTCCATCAAAGAGATAATCGAGAGTTACAATCCGAACTCGCCGCTGGCAGAGGCTTCGACGATTCCCGCTTCGTGGTATGTGGATGCGCGGATTATGGATTTGGAGCGGCGAGCGGTCTTTGCGCGGTCATGGCAGATGGTAGGGCGTGCCGATCAGGTGCGCGAGCAGGGACAGTACATCACTTGCGAGCTGGCCGGAGAGCCGCTCCTGATCGTCCGTGGCGGCGATCAGACCTTGCGCGGGTTCTTTAACGTCTGCCGCCATCATGCGGCTGCCGTGATGACTGAGGCAGAAGGAAGCGCGCCCGTTTTGCGCTGTCCTTATCACGGCTGGACATATACGCTCGAAGGAGAGTTGAAGGGAACGCCGGATTTCACAGGCGTCTGCAACTTCGACCGCGCATCGAATGGGCTCGTGCCGGTTGAGATAGCCGTCTGGGAAAAGTGGGTGTTCGTCAAGCTTGAGAGGAGCGCTCCTTCACTCGAAGAATTTTTAGGCCGTGACCTGATCGAACAGGTGCGGCTCCTGAAACTGGAGAATATGCACTGGATGGAGCGGCGGCGTTATACGTTCGACTGCAATTGGAAAGTCTTTGTAGATAATTATCTGGACGGCGGTTATCACATACCCTACCTGCACAAAGGATTGGATAGCGTTCTAGATTACAGTAAGTACGCGATTGAAAACGGCGCGCATTTCTGCTTGCAGTGGAGCCCTATGGTCGCGGAAGGAGTCGAAGCGCAAACCGGCGAAGTCCGCAAGGGAGAGCGTGCTCTCTACTACTGGATTTATCCCAACCTGATGATTAACTGGTATGAGGGAGTTATGGACACGAACCTCGTCCTTCCCTGCGGCGTTGATCGAACCGAGGTCATCTTCGATTTCTATTTCCCGGACGTGTCGCCGGAGGCGCGTGAGCGCAACGCGGCGAGCATCAATGTCGGCCAGCGGATTCAGGATGAGGATACAATGATCTGCAAGTCCGTCCAGCGTGGTCTCACTTCGCGCGCGTATGTGGCCGGGCGACTCTCCGTGCGGCGCGAAGCCGGAGAGCATCTCTTTCACAAGCTTCTCTATGCTGATTTGAAGACCTCCCTTGGGACATGACACCAACCCGGTTTGATGCTCAAAGGCAGCAGCAGCGGCCACGCGGGCAAGTTCAAGGTCAATCAGCTCGGATTCCGGTCTCACATAAAAACTGTTTAGGAGAGTAATCGCTTGCAGCCCGTCGTAGAAGCCATCCTGCCTGCTGATAAACATCGCGGTCGTTTATTACGTGTTCTTGGCTTAGGCTTCGGCTTGGCCGTGATCATCGGCAATACCATCGGCGCAGGTATCTTTCGCACGCCCGGAGTCGTGGCAGCCGAGTTGCCGAACGCCTGGTTTTTTTTCGCGGTGTGGATCATGGGCGGGCTCTATGCGCTTCTGGGCGCGCTCTCGATTGCAGAATTGGGCACGATGATTCCGCGTTCGGGCGGGCAATACGTTTTCGCGCGCTATGCTCTGGGCGAATATGCCGGCTTTATCGTCGGGTGGAGCGACTGGATTTCGACCTGCGGCACGACGGCTGCGGTCGCCATCGTTATCGGCGAGTTTACCGGCGTGCTGTTTCCTGCTCTCGCGGGCAGATCGCTCGCCGTCGCGTCCCTCGTGGCGATTGTCTTCGCCGTTCTTCAATGGCGCGGCATTCTGTGGGGCAGCCGCGTACAGAACCTGACCAGCTTTCTCAAGGCGCTGGCTTTCATTGTGCTTGTCGTCGCCTGTTTTATTCTCGGAGGAGATGGAGTTGGTGTTGCTTCTGAGGCTGTGACATCTCCCGCCGCAGAGGTTACATGGACGGGCATGGCCTTGCTGACTGCGATGGTGCTCTCGCTTCAGTCGGTCATCTATACCTACGATGGATGGGCGGGCGTAGTCTATTTTTCCGAGGAGGTGCATGATCCGGGCCGTGATATTCCACGCGCACTGTTTGGCGGCGTGCTGTTAGTGATAGGGATTTACCTGCTGGTCAATCTGGCTCTCCTTTATGTGCTGCCTATCAGGAAGATCGCGGGTCAGGAGTTTGCGGCGGGCCTTGTTGCGCAGACGATCTTCGGCGCATATGGTGACACTATTTTTAGGACTCTGACTATTCTCTCGATGCTGAGCTGCATCAATGCCTATCACCTGATGGCGACCCGCGTTTTGTTTGCGATGAGTCGCGACGGGCTATTCTCGAAATTTACAGCGAGGGTCAACGCGGGCGGCACGCCAACCGTAGCGTTGTTTATGAGCATGAGTATCTCTGTGCTCTTTATCATCTTCGGTAAAACATTCGAGAAGGTCATTACGGTGCTCGCCTTCTTTTTTGTGGCGAATTACACCATCTCATTTATCTCTGTCTTTGTCCTGCGGCGGCGCGAGCCTGATAAGCCGCGTCCCTACCGCGTATGGGGATATCCGTGGACGACCGCGCTTGCGCTCATTGGCTCGATTGCATTCCTTGCAGGAGCGGTGGAGAGCGATACACGCAACAGCATTTACGCGCTGCTTCTTCTGGCGGCGAGCTATCCGGCCTTTTTACTGCTCAAATGGCTGGCGCGCCCTCTAAAGAACGTCACAAAAACTTGATTTTGATTATTCGATGGATGGAAGTGAAAATCTTTGTCCATAAAAGGACAAAGCGCCGGACTGCCCCTAGTCCGGCGCCTGCCACTGACCCATTTCACTTGAAAGAAAAGAAGTCCCCCTACTTGCTTTGTACCATACAGGACATTCGATCAGAAATAGTTGCAGTTTTCTTGCGGCTTGATGATAGTCGTCTTACAAATCCGACAATCTTGCTGCTTTTGCGAACTCCCTGAAGTTTATCTGAAGACGATTCCTATCAGCGATCCGGGTCTTTCGAGAAATCCTCCCTGCTCAAGCTCCAATGCCACACTTCGCCGTCATCGGGGTCAACAACAGTCCCGACAAACTTCATGCCGACTTTCTCCAGAACTCTGACCGAGCCATTTCTTTCAGGAAGCGTGTGCGCGTCAACTCTCTTAACGTATGAATGCGAGAAAGCATAATCAATCAGAGCACGCGACGTCTCGGTCGCCAGACCGCGCAGCCTGTATGCGGAAGAGAGACTGTAACCGATCTCCACCATGCCATGCTCGTCTGCCGCGCCCTTGAAGCCGCAAAGACCAATGAGAGTTCTGTTCGCTGTATGGACAAGCAGGTACAGCCACCAACCGAGCGCGGACGGATGGGCCTTGAGATACTCGAAGCTCGACGGCATCGCTTCCCTCGCCGCCTCAAACCCAAGCCAGTCGTCGTCAATCGCGACCCCCAACATGGACGCGAGATCTTTCTCGTCCCCCAGAATCGCCTCAAAGTGTCTTAGCTCACACGGGATCAACTGAAGGTTAGGGCTTTCGATCATGGTCATCTTTTACGATAGCGATAAATTATACGGCGATGAGATAGCCAGCTTTCGTTCCAGCTATCAAAGCAGGCGCTCTGTAGCTATTTCATAATTGGATTTATCACTTCAGAGAGTTCGCCGCTCAATAAGCTCAATTCTGTTGCCGAACGGATCAAAGAAAGAGAGTCGCTCAACACCCGGAACCCCGACCTCTTCTCTGATCCTGACTCCGTGCGCGGGCAAATAATTTCTAATACCATCCAAATCTTCGACCTCGAAAGCCGGGTGGCGTTTTGATGTAGTGTGCGGTTCCTCAATACTGATGTGCAATTGAATGTCGGCTATCTGGTACCACATGCCGCCACGGCTCTTGAGCGCGTCAGGTTTCTCTATTTCCTCAAGTCCAAGAATGCCGCCGTAAAACTCGCGTGCCTTTGCTTCTTCACCCATTGGGATGCAGAGTTGCACGTGATCTAGTCGCTTGATACGTATTTTCATGCGTCCATTTTACAACAGAGAAGGAAATGCAGCGTCGCGTGTTAAGAATTTAAAGGCGGCGAGCATACGGGTAAAGCTCTACAACGGCGTTTGAGAGATGTTTCTCTCAATCAACGATTGACTGCCTGCATTGCGGCCTCAGGATAGCGAGCGCCCGCAGCACTGCCGGGTCGCGCGATCTCATTAATTCGATTGAGGTCGTCCGCGCTAAGTTCAATCTCGACAGCCCCGGCGTTGACTTCCAGATATTTGCGACGCTTCGTGCCCGGAATAGGGACAATGTCGTCTCCCTGCGCCAGAACCCAGGCCAACGCAAGCTGCGCGGGCTGGCAGCCTTTGCTCGCAGCAATCTCTCGCACGCGCTCGACGAGGCGCAGATTGATCTCGAAGTTTTCGCCTTGAAAACGCGGAAACATTCGCCGCCGGTCGTCGCTTGCGAGATCATCCGGGCTTTTAATCTGCCCGGTCAAAAACCCGCGCCCCAGTGGGCTGTAAGCTACAAAGCCAATCCCAAGCTCGCGGCAGGCCGGTAAAATCTCGTCTTCAATCTCGCGCGTCCACAGAGAGTATTCGCTTTGCAGGGCGGTGATTGTGTGTACCTTGTGCGCACGCCGGATCGTCTCAACCGATGCTTCCGATAAGCCAAGAAAGCGAACCTTTCCTTCCTCGACGAGCTGCGACATGGCTCCGACGGTCTCTTCAATGGGCACAGCCATGTCAACCCTGTGCTGGTAATAAAGATCAATCACATCCACCTTGAGCCGCTTCAACGATGCTTCACACGCCGAGCGCACATACTCCGGTCTCCCGTTGACACCGAGAAAGCTGCCATCCTCTCCCCGCACATTCCCAAACTTAGTCGCCAGCACGACTTCTTCGCGACGATCACGAATCGCTTCGCCGAGGAGAATCTCATTGCTACCGACCCCGTACATATCAGCCGTATCAAGGAAATTGATTCCCAGCTCTAAAGCTTTATGAATGGTCGCGATGGATTCCGCATCGTTGCCTTCTCCATAAAACTCCGACATTCCCATACATCCTAAACCGATGGCAGAGACCGTCAATCCGCTTTTTCCCAACTCACGAATCTTCATAATCACCCTCTTTTCTTCCTCTTATCTTATTGGTAATAAGACCGCTACTCAACCGTAGCAATATCTTCTCGCGCCGACCATAATGTTTAAGCGCAACGGCTCGAACCATTTCTTGACTTATGCCGTCAGCAGGCTCTGCGAGCACTTGGGCTCACAACAAGATGCGAGCCTGGAATCAGTTCTCGGTGAAAGTATTCGTCATTAATCAGGCAGGCTGATCCAGGCATGAGTAAAGCCCCAGACCACAAGATTTTTGTGAGGCTGTTCTCCAATCGAAACAGACCCTGGACGAATCCAATTTTGTAGACCATAAACAGCCCGAAGCTCAGGCTAAAGAGACCCGCCATGCCACGCACCGCCAGGTTTGCGCGGTTGAAGCGCGCCGCCGTCAGGTAAACGGGTAAGCCCACCAGCGCGCTCATCAGCATCATTCCACCGATTGAGCCGATACCGAAGACAACAATATATGTAATACCAATGAGCGGAGACGAGATGGTCGAGAGAATCAGCAACATCAACGCTGCGCTACCTGCAAGACCGTGAACCATTCCGACGAACAGCGGTCGTGCGCCGAGGCTTAGGCCGTGATGTGTATGAGGGACTGGCTCCGCCGATCGGTCGTGCAGGTGCGGATGGATGTGTGCGCGACCGCCGTGTTGGTGGACGTGAAGGTGTAGATATGCTCCGCGCGCAAGTTTGCGCAGAGCGTTCGCCCCAAGCGCGGCCAGCATGAGACCGACGCAGAACTCAAGCGCCTGTTCGGTTCTCTCGCTTATCTCCAAGCGGAAAAACATAACAAGAACGCCTGCGACAAGCAGCGAGATGGTGTGGCCGATTCCCCAGAGGCCGCCCACCAGCGAGGAACTCAAGAGACTCTTTCGCTCGCTGACGATGGTGGACACGGCTGCCAGATGATCTGCCTCAACCGCGTGCTTAAGACCAAGGACGAAGCCGAAGCCGAGTACTGAAGCTGTTGTAAGCGAACTTAACATTAACAAATTCGGGGCAACTGCTCGCCGACGAGCATGTCAACGATTCGTGTGCCGCCAAAGCCCGTCCGCATCGCGACGATTCCCTGTGGTTCGGCTTTCACCTCACCGATGACGCAGGCATCGCGGCCATGCACGTTCTCTCTCATGCGCGCGATAAGCGGTTCGGCCACTTCGGTTGAGACTATCGCGATCAGCCTTCCTTCATTGGCGACGTAGAGCGGGTCGAGGCCCAGAATCTCGCATGCGCCCTTTACTTCTTCGCGCACAGGTATCAGGTCTTCCTGAATCTCTATGCAGACTTCGGAGCTGAGCGCGATCTCATTCAGTGTTGTCGCCACGCCACCGCGCGTCGGGTCGCGCATACAATGAATCGCGTCTATTGAACTGATACGCCCGGCCTCTTCGATCATCTCCCGGACAAGCAGGCCAAGCGACGCCGTGTCGCTCTCGATATCCGTCTCAAGCTCAAGCTCCCCGCGCGCAATCATGATCGTCGTCCCATGATCTCCGATCAGGCCACTGACGATCACCTTGTCTCCCACCTGTGCGCCGGTCGCGGAAAGTCGGATGGATGATTCAATCACACCGATACCCGCAGTATTGATAAAAATCTTATCCGCGCTTCCCTTCTGAACGACCTTGGTGTCTCCGGTCACGACCTCGACGCCTGCCTCTGTCGCGGCCTCGCGCATGGATGCGAGAATGCGTTTCAAATCCGCAATGGGAAATCCCTCCTCAAGAATAAAACCGGCGGAAAGATAGAGAGGGCGCGCGCCGCTCATCGCCAGGTCGTTGACAGTGCCGTTGACTGCCAGGCGACCGATGTCGCCGCCCGGGAAAAAGATCGGGGTGACCACGTAAGAGTCTGTTGTGAAAGCGAGGCGAGATGGGCCCGTCCCGTTGCCAATCTCAAAGACCGCCTGATCCTCAAGCGATTCCAGAAGCGGGTTTCGCAGGTACTCCAGAAAGAGTCCTTCGACCAGCTCGTGCATGGCTCGACCGCCGCTGCCGTGCGCGAGCGTAATCTGATCGCCTCTGAATTTGTGCTTTCTACGGCGCGCGCGTTCCACACGCTCGAAGAGTGGCGAGGGAGTAAATTCTTGCGTCATATCTTTTGCACTACGGCGCACCCGTACAATCGTCAATTAACCTCATCTACTTCTTTGATGGAAAGAACTTTTCTTCCTCTTCAGTTTTTTCTGATGTCGGATAAGCCCCTGCTGTCATTCCCGTTGGGTCAGATACTCACGCCTTGGCTTCCGCGACCTTCGACAGCCGCCCGAAGTTGTAGTAAGCGGCGCATGCGCCTTCGCTTGAGACCATGCACGATCCAATCGGCGTCTCCGGCGTGCAGGCTGTTCCGAAGACCTTGCACTCCCAGGGTCTTTTCACTCCCTTCAAAATCTCGCCGCACTGGCACGCCTTCGGGTCTGCGATCCGCAGGCCCGGCACATTAAACTTCAGCTCCGCATCAAACGCTGCATATTTGCGTTGCAGCTTCATCCCGCTGTGCGCGATAGAGCCCAGGCCGCGCCACTCGAAGTAATCGCGCGGCTCGAAAACATCGAAGAGAACTTCGAGGGCTTTTTGATTGCCGTCGCGGTTTATACAGCGCGCATATTGATTCTCGACCTCCGCGCGTCCTTCGACGACCTGCTTGACGACCATATAGATAGATTGAAGTATGTCCAGCGGCTCAAAACCGGCAACAGCGACGGGCTTGCCATACTCGCGCGGGACGAATTCGTAGGGGCGCGTGCCGATCACCGTGCTGACGTGGCCGGGGCCGAGAAAACCGTCGAGTTGCAGGTCCGGCGAATCCAGCAAGGCTTTCAGCGCGGGCACAATCGTAATGTGATTACAGAAGGCGCTGAAATTCTCCACGCCCTCCTTGGCCGCCTGAATGATCGTCATCGCGGTCGAAGGCGCTGTGGTCTCAAACCCGAGCGCGAGGAAGACAACCTGCCGGTCAGGATTCTTCTTCGCTATCTTCAGCGCGTCGAGCGGCGAATAGACCATGCGAACGTCAGCGCCAGAAGCCTTCGCATCGAGCAGGCTTATCTTCGAGCCGGGCACGCGCATCGCATCTCCGAAGGTGGTGAAGATAACGTCAGGCTGCATGGCTATCGAGATCGCATCGTCAACGCGTCCCAGAGGAATCACGCAGACGGGACACCCAGGCCCGTGAATCATAGTGATGTTGTCCGGGAGCATATCTTCAATGCCGTACTTGAAGATAGTGTGAGTGTGGCCGCCGCAGACTTCCATGATCTTGAGCGGGCGCGTCGTCAAATGCGCGATCTGCTCCGCCAGTTTTTTTGCGATGTCGCCTGCCCGGTATTCGTCTATGTATTTCATTTTAGATTTGCCTCCCGCTTACAACTCAACCTTCGACCAATGAGCGATGCTTTAAAAAAGTGTGAACCATGTCCCAGGTGATGTGATAGAGCGCGACGTGTGTTTCCTGTATTCGATGAATGCTCGAAGTGGGCACGGTCAGACAGAAGTCCAAAAGTCCCGAAGCATACATCTCGGCCATCTTGCCCCCGTCGTTTCCGGCATATCCGATTGTCACAAGCTTCATCCGGCGCGCGGTCGCAAAAGCGTGCATCAGGTTCTCGGAATTTCCGCTTGTCGAAATTCCCATCATGATGTCGCCCTCCTGCCCGAGCGCGATGATCTGCCGCGTAAAGACATCGTCGAACCCGACATCGTTGGCGACGGCTGTGACCATTGCCATATCATTCGTCAGACAGATCGCGGGCAACGCCTTGCACCCGACGATGACGGGATGCATAAACTCGACTGCGATGTGTTGAGCGTCAGTCGCAGAGCCGCCGTTGCCGCAAACCAGAAGTTTACGCCCGCGATGGAAAGCCTTCGCCATCTCAAGCGATGCCGCGAGGATCGTTTCCTTATTCTCCTCAAAGAATCTGGTCTTCACATCCACGCTCTCGCGCGCCTTCTCAAGGAGCGAAAAGCGCATTTGCTCCATCAACTCCTGCGGCTGTTTATTATCCTCATGCAGGAATGGATAAAAGGCGCGTGAAAAGTCGTCCGATGCTACCTTGCTCATCTTGCTTACTCCTGAAAACCCCTACTCCAGAGAAGTGTTGAACTGGTCAAACTCCGTGTCGTACTCGCCGATCTCCTTCAGCACTCGGAGCGTCTCTTCTGCCTGCTGCTCGTCAATTTTGGTCATGGCGAAACCGACGTGAATCAACACGTAGTCGCCGACCTTCGTATCATCAATCATTCCCGTGTTGATGTTACGGCGGACTCCGCCGACATCCACCTTGGCTATCTGGTTCTCCGCGTCAACAATCTCGATGATTTTTCCCGGTATCGCTAAACACATAATTTTATTAAATCCTTCCTGATGCAAGATGCGCGCCTGCGATCACTGCCTGACCCAGGCTTATGCCGCCGTCATTCGTCGGCACGCGACTGTGCGTAAAGACCTCAAAGCCATCGCGACTTAGCATCCGGCAGACATTTTCGAGAAGAAACATGTTCTGAAAGACTCCACCTGATAACACTACCCGATTAAGCTGCCGCTTGTCTCTCGTGTCGCGCGCCACTTCCGTAATCAAGTGAGCGACTCCGAGATGAAACTTAGCTGAAACTTCTCGCGGAGAAACGCTGTCAAGCAAGTCTTCCACCGCACTTTTTATGACCGCTTCCGTCTTTATTATGGACCCACCTGCGGTAATCTCGAAATCGTATCTTTGAATGCAAGCGGGATCGGCTATCGCTTCCAGCTCAATCGCCGCCTGCCCCTCATAGTTGACCGCGTTTCTCAATCCCAACATGCTCGACACGGCATCGAAGAGCCTGCCCATGCTCGATGTCTCTGGACTATTCACGCCAGTCTCGGTCATTCTTTTCAGCGTCGTCCATGCACGCCGATCCAGCTTTTGTGCAAATGGTATTTGCAGGTTAAGAAAATCATCGCCGAGCGAGCGGTGCAAATAGACTGCGGCCATGCGCCAGGGTTCGCGGATCGCCTTTGCGCCGCCCGGCATGGGTATGTAGTCAAGGTGAGCGATGCGTTCCGTTTCGAGAAGATCGGCAACAAAAAACTCGCCGCCCCACATCCGGCCATCGTGGCCGAAGCCCAGACCGTCCATCGCCACGCCGATAACTTCGCCCTCGATTTGATTGTCGGCCATGCAGCTCGCGATGTGCGCGTGGTGATGCTGGACGCCGATCTTGGTACAGCTTTCATCGAGCGCCAGCGCGTATTTGGTGGAAAGATATTCAGGATGCAGGTCGTAAGCGATGACTTCCGGGTGAAGATGAAAGAGTCGCTTGTAATGCTCTATGCCCTGCCGGAAAGAGCGCAGCGTCTCAAGGTTTTCCAGATCACCGATGTGATGACTCAAAAAAGCGTAACGGTCGCGCGTCAGGCAAAAAGTATTCTTGAGCTCCGCGCCGCAGGCGAGAATCTCTCGCTCAAATTTGAATGCGGTCTTGACGGGAGCCGGAGCGTAACCGCGCGAGCGCCGCAGGATCATCTCACGCCCCAGGCGCACACGCGCGACCGAATCATCCGTGCGAATGTGAATCCGGCGGTCGTGAAACAGAAAGTAATCGGCGATCTTGTTTAGCCGCCCTGTAGCATCTTCGTCCTCGTAACAGACGGGTTCGTCCGCGACATTGCCGCTCGTCATCACCAGCGGGTTGTCCAGATTTTCAAGAATCAAATGGTGCAAGGGAGAGTAGGGCAGCATAAAACCGAGCGTGTTGATGCGAGGCGCGACCGCTTCTGGGATGATTGACTCGGCTCTCTTTTTGAGCAACACGATGGGACGACGTTCAGACTCAAGCAGAAATCTTTCCGCTTCGGAGACGTAGCAATACTGCTGTATGACATCAACGGACTTAGCCATCAAGGCGAACGGCTTATCCTCGCGGTACTTTCTCTGTCGAAGGCGCTCGACCGCTTCCCTGTTCAGCGCGTCGCAGGCCAAGTGAAACCCGCCAATGCCTTTGATGACGACTATTTTCCCGGAAGATAACAGGAGGCGTACGCGCCCCGTTATATTTTCACCAGCATCAAGCTCAACCTCCCGCCCATTGGCGTCCGTCAGGGACAATTGAGGCCCACACTCAGGACACGCCGTCGGTTCGGCATGAAAGCGACGGTCAAGCGGATTCTCATATTCCGTGCGGCACGCCGCGCACATCGCGAAATCCCGCATCGTCGTTAGCTTACGGTCATACGGAATATCTTCGATGATCGTAAAGCGCGGGCCGCAGTTGGTGCAGTTGATGAAGGGATAGCGATAGCGCCGATCTTCAGCATCGAACAATTCGCTGAGACAGTCCGCGCAGGTGGCGATGTCAGCCGAGATGGGTGTGAACTTCTCCCCGTTGGATGCGCTCTCGACGATGCGAAAGTCCTCGTAATAGGCCAGGTCTAAATTGTTATTGCGCTCGACCGATTCGATCAGCGAGAGCGGCGGTGCGTTCGTCCTTATCTCTTTGATGAACTCTTCGATGGTGCAATCCTCGCCCTCGACATCAATAAGGACGCCCGTGGTGTTGTTCAAGACCTGACCCTTAAGCGCGCGGCGGCGAGCCAGCGAGAAAATGTAGGGACGAAACCCTACCCCCTGAACTATCCCCTTGACCAGTATTTGAGTCCGTGTCGGCATAGATAATTTTCAGTTCGACACATAAAGATACCTGATCTCAATGCAGGTTTATCCTGTGAGGGCCTGTTGCACCGCTGAAAGCACCTTCGCATCCGTTGGGAATCTGACCCAACCCTTCTTTGCCGCCAAATTGTCTCCAACCCAGACGGTGAACTCACCGCGTTCGCCTTCGATTAATTCCGGCTGTATCCCCAGTTCACGCTTGATTAACTCCGCCACACGGGCGGCTCGTGGCCTGTACGATGCTCAAATTTTGCAGAAACGGATACGCACTCGCTCCATCAATGTAATCCTCCGCGTTCTTCCAAAAAAGAAAAAATGCCGATGGCGATTCGACAGCAAAGCCGGGAACAGTCGAAACAGGTTCGGGTATTTCTAATGATCCTCATTGCGCTGCATGTATGCGGCTACGGCCTCTATGGCCCCCTCGTGCATCCTCTCAGGACGAACGTAGAGCCAGTGTTTATCAAACTCTTCGTTCGTCATAACGGGCTGCTCTGCTCTCTCCTTACCCTTTAGCCATTGTTCAGCCCACTGCCGCAGTTCCGCGTCACGGTTGAGGGCCATCCGCGCCGCGTGCATGTTAAGAGGTGTGCTCATTTATTATATTTACCTTCCTTTGCTTCGATGTCATCCTTTTGTTAGCGGCTACTTGGTCGCCGCCGCCGCCGCGCGGTCTATCTGCTCGGCGATCTTTAAAATCGTCCCGGAGACGACCGAGATTTGCTGGTCTGCTTCATTCCAGTTGTGCTGTTCGATTGCCTCGCGCACACCGGGCAGCGTCTTGACGCCGTAGCCCGTATAGAAGCCGGGCGCGTAGAGCTGGTGTTTGAACCAGGGGCGTCGCGGCAACCCCTCGCCGCGCGTCATCGCGTGTTCGACCTCAAGGAGCGCCCCGTCGAGCGACATTTGCGCTTTCTTTGAGGACAGGCCGCCGCGCGTTGCCGCGTCGCGCATCGCCGCTTCAAACTTGTTCGTGCTCTCTTGCAAGCGCGTGAGCACATTCTGCAAAGGCGCGAAGTTAAGATGTGGGGCGGGCGCTTCCCTTCTGGGCGCGACGTAAGTTTCAGTCGGGTCGGAGACGGCCTCGAAAGTTTTGTCGCTGAGGCGCAGGTTCGTCTCCTTGATCTCCTCGCGCGTCTCGTTCGAGAGCCTGGTCAGTTCATTAACATAGAGCGCGACCGTGTCAGCCAGGTTGTTGAAAGAGAGCGGGAGATAGTCTGCGTCTGCGAAGCGAAGAACGATGCGCCCCCCTGTCTGGGCAAGCGCGATGCCGTAGTCGAAGCCGGGGTCGCCGAAGCGCGTGTAATGGATGAAGGAATCGTAGATAGAGTGGTATGAGCCGCCTCCGTCCTCGCCGCCGTAGCCGATATTGAGCGAGGCGACGCCAAGATGTTGCAGGAAAGGAGTGTAGTCGGAGCCGGAGCCTAGGGCATCAATACGCAAGTCTGCGCGCTCTCTAGCCTCGCGCCTCTCCTCCGCACTACCCTGAATAATACGGCGTGCGCGCTCGCGCTCACCGACGGAGATTTTCTTTTGCGGATCAATCACGTCGCGCGCCACCTCGTTGACGAATTTCTCCAGCGTGTGCGAGCCGCCGACATACAGGAAGCCGCGACCGTTCGAGTCGGAGTTAACGTAAAGCACGGCATGCCGTCTTAGCTCTTCCATGTGCGTCTCGACCCACTCGGTCGAGCCTAGCAGTCCCGGCTCCTCCCCGTCCCACGCGGCGTAGACGACGGTACGCTTCGGCCTCCATCCCGTCTTCGCAAGCTCGCCCAGGGCGCGCGCTTCTTCGAGCATGGCGACCAGGCCGCTGATGGGGTCGTCCGCGCCGTTAACCCATGCGTCGTGGTGATTGCCGCGTATGATCCACTCATCCGGCCGCTCGCCGCCGCGCAGGCGAGCGATAACATCATAAATCGGCACCATCTTCCAATCGAATTCAAGCTTGAGATGCACGGTGGCAGGGCCGGGGCCGAGGTGGTACGTGATGGGCAGTGCGCCGCGCCAATTCTCCGGCGCGACCGCGCCGGACATCGCGCGCAGTAGCGGCAGCGCGTCAGCATAAGAGATCGGGAGCACCGGAATCTTCGTCAGGGTCGGAGCGCTCTTGATGTCTAGGCGTGGTGCATCTTTCGTCGCTCCGATATTGGGCGTGAGCGGATCACCCGGATAGAGCGGCATGTCCTGTACGGAGCCGCGCTGCGCGCCAAACTCGTTACGAAAGGAGCCCTTCGGATAAACGTCTCCCTGATAGTAGCCGTCGTTTCGCGGGTCGGAATAGATAATGCAGCCGACCGCTCCATGCTCGGCAGCGACCTTCGGCTTGATGCCCCGCCAGGAGCCGCCGTAACGCGCGATGACGATCTTTCCTTTAACATCAATCCCGCGTTTCGCCAGTTCCTCGTAATCCTTCGGCACGCCGTAGTTGACGTAAACGAGTTGGCCCGTCACGTCGCCGTCCACCGAGTAGGCGTTATATGTCGGCAACTGCTCGGCGGTCTGATCGGAGGTCGCATCCTCTTTGAGCGGAGGCTCTGTGAGGCTCGCCGTAAACTTTTCCGGCGAGATTAATTCGAGCACGCGAACCCTGGGCGTCGGGAACAGGACATCGAAGCTCTCGACCTTCGTCTCGTATCCCCAGGAGCGGAAGAGCCCGGCGATGAACTCCGCGTTCTCTTTATCATAAGGAGAGCCGACGTGATGCGGGCGCGCCGAGAGACGCTGCATCCATGCGCGCAGGTTCTCTTTCTTCAACAACGAGTCGAAGCGCGCTTCGAGCGCGAGCTGTCGCTGCTGCGCGACCGTCGAGCCGAATCCGAGAAGTTGGCGCTCCGTCCGAGGCGCGGTTTGTCCCATGATGAGGACGCAGGAAAGAGCGAGCACGATGAATGCGCGTAAAGGATAAAGATGCATCAATGCCTCCGCTTGAGTGATTCATCAAATGCCGGACATGGAATAGCTGCGAGCCTTCATTTTAACTTGCTGGCGACATCTGCAAATAAATACTGATGCTCGGTTTCAACGCCGAGCCCTTCGAGCCGCCGCCAATACCATGCCGGACGAAGACGAGAGATAATAGTTGTTTTTCTGACGACCACTGTTACGTCACCTTCGCGACGAATCTCGTAACTGGCATCCTTAAAACTCAGCCAGTGCCTTCCGGGCAAACTCGATTCTGTGATCTCAAAGCCCATCAAAGCGGGAGGATTCCATGCGGTTACTTTTTCTACGATATACCCGGAATCGAAATAGCATACGCGCCTGCCACCCACGCCTTCACCTTCGAGGGAGCAACTGACGGGGACTGGCAGACCGATCCGCATCAGGAATGGCTTGGAGCCATCGAGGACATCAACCCTCTTGAGTTGTTCCCAGACTCTCTCAGGCGAAGCTGCCACTGTCAGAGTAGTGGTAAATGTTTCCGTTCTGGGAATTCTTCTGACAGGCTGCTCAACCGTATTTGCTCCGGCAAGGAACAAAGGCATCAACAACAGAATTACAAATCTGATGTATCCTGAGGCTTTTAATTTATCCAGGACATATTTCCTGAACAGAAGGCCGAGCAATGCGCCGGTCAAAAGACCAAAAGCGATCAGAGGCGCAGCCATCAGGACGCACACCCAGCCTTCTGCTCCTGTCGCCAGAAGAACAGAGAAGCAAAGAACGGCAGCGATAATCAGCGATACGGCAGCTACTTTAGATCGCTCAGTGACTACTCCAACGGCAAAACCGGCTGCGAACGGAAGCAGGAGGAACAAGACTTCGCCCATCGCGCCGCTTTTATCACTGAGGAGTACAAAGCCACCCAGACCAAAGAGGCTTGCAATCAACAGACCCGTGATAAGGCCCTTCCACATATCCTTTACCTTATAAATGAATCAAGACGCTACTGCCAGTTAATTCTTGTTGCTCCAACTGCCTGCTATCCGGCTGTTCATTTCGACCGATGCTTTTATTAACGCCGCTTATTCTCTTTTTCCAGCTATTTGAATAATATAAGCGCGGTGCGTCGCAATTAGTGAGTTACGCTTTTCTTAAATCAGGGGGAAGATTTGATTAGAAATAATATGCGAGCCTGTAATGCGCTTTTAACTTTGATTCTGTCCACGGGCTTTGGCAGTCAATATATATTATTGCCATCCACAAGTGTAGCGGCGAGTGGTCGGGTTAATATCTCCACACCCCTACTCTTCCCGCAGGCTAAAAGAGAGCGACGCGTACCTGTTCGACGAAGATTGAGAGAGCGGCACGCCCCTCGTACACAAAAGCGCCTTCGTGCTCCCGATGTCATTTATTACCCGACTCCAATGAATGCGGTCGGGGAGATGTTGCGGATGGCGCAAATCAGGGAGGGCGATGTCCTCTACGATCTGGGCAGCGGCGATGGGCGCGTTCCGATCACGGCGGCACAACAATATGGCATCCGCGCCGTCGGCATTGAGATAAATCCCAGAATACTTTGGGTGGCCGAAGAGCGTGCGCGAGGATTAGGAATCACGGATCGCGTACGTTTTATTAACACGGATATGTTCAGGGCAGACATTCGAGAAGCGACGATTGTTACGCTCTATCTGTCGCGAAAGCTCAACCTGCTTTTACTACCCAAACTCCTGCGCGAGCTGCGGCCCGGCACACGCATCCTTTCACACGATTTTGATATGGGTGCGTGGAAGCCGGAGCAAAAGGTCAGGGTGCCGTGGTACAAGGGGTATCGAACGATCTACGCCTGGACGGTGCCTGACAGGGGCGAAGCCAACCAACACCCGAATTAAACGGGCGGGGCGCGAGCATTGCGCGCTTTCGGCTAATGCATCTTAAATGGGCCGCCGTGCGGCTCCGCCTCTAACGCCGGGCGCGTGGAATCCTGTATGACCTCGTGCATCTCCAACACGTTCGATCTGGAAAACGCTTCTTTCGGCAATGTGCCGGACTGAGCATGCCCCTTAACGAATTCGTCGGAGCGCACCCAGTTGAGGAAGTCCTCGCGGCTATTCCAGGTCGTAAAGACCACGTACGGATCACCCTCGTTAACCGGGCGCAGGATTTGATTGGAAATAAACCCGGGCATCTTGTCCACCAGACCCGCCCGCTCCCGAAACCTCTGCTCGAAAGCATCTGCGTAATCCGGCTCGACGTAAATACGATTGGCGACAGTTATCATTTCGGAATCTCCCTTTAACTCATGATACTACCACGGGCGATCTTTAGCGGCTCGCCCCGGCTTACTCATCCGTGGACGGTCTTGAGCGTAATCGCTTGACGTGCGAGCGGCGCGCCTTCGCCTCCAGTGTGCGATTCTTCACGCTACGCGGGACGCGGGTGGGGACGCGCTTTGCAGGGCGGTGGTTCAATTGCGCGACTTTCTCACGAAGCTTTTGCAGGCAGAGCGCTTTATTCCGGTACTGGCTTCGCTCCTCGCGCGAAGTTACGACGACACCCGAAGGCAGGTGACGGAGACGGACAGCACTCTCTGTCTTGTTGACGTGCTGGCCTCCGGGGCCGCTCGAACGAAAGGTCTCGACCTCGCACTCCCCCAGCAGGTCTTCGTCCAGTTCCGGTAATAAGATCATATCCGACTCATCATATCTACTTTATAGACCAAAGATCGGATAACTCCATTACTGATCCTAACAGGTGTGTATGCGGCGCTCGCTCCAACCGCCTACGGTCATGCGCGCCGGAAAGCACGCCTATGTTCCAAAGCACTCCGGCGTTGTGACCTGCCTGTAAATCCAGCACAGTGTCTCCCACATTGGCTACATGTTGCACGCTGGCCGTGCCTGTCTCTTCCATCGCATGAAAGATGAGATATGGAGCGGGACGCCCCCGTCTCACTTCGTCGCCGCAAACCACAGCATCTACCACGGCTTCTTTCCAGCTCAAAGCGATCAGCAACGATTCCGTGATGTCTCGATCAAAGCCTGTGTTTAGAGCCACACGAATTCCCTGCTCTTTTAACTGCTTGAAGATTAGTTCCGCGCCCTCTACTGGCTCTACGCCGTCATTTCTGTACCGCAGCTCAAGGTGTTCGCGGAATGAAGAATAGACCCGTTCGGCGCGGCGGGCGCGATCAGGGCCTTCGGGAATAAAGCTCAGCACAGCCTGTCGCTTGGAAGAGCCGCGCACGCTACTCAAATGCTCGGAAGTAAATTCGATTTTGTGCTCCGCCAGCGCGCACGCAAACGCATTGACCACCTGACCCGCATCTTTAACAGTAGTTCCTGCCAGATCGAAAACTACCAGCTTGATTTTATCCATCAGCTCAACACCATAAGAGGGGTGAAAGACGTGTCGCTTTAAAGACGTACATCGGCTCGCGTGTCAGCTACGACGGGCGTTTTGACACTCCGCGCAAACATTCTGTCCGCTTTCATTCTCCATGGGAGTCGGATACCCGCACATAGGGCATGTCGCCCAGGGCGTGATCTGGTCGGCCCGCATTTCGTAGTGCCCTTTCAAGCGGGTCTCAACCTGCGCCAGGATATTTCGGCATTCCTCAGGACGAAGTCTTTCGTGCTTTGA
>JBKKAL010000131.1:0-5440 GCA_046714695.1 Pyrinomonadaceae bacterium | reverse complement strand
ATGAATCAGTCTTCGCGCTTGGGTTTCCAAAGGGGCGCAGCATCCCTTTGGTCAAGGGTGGGGTGAATGCCCCACCTGCGAAGGCGAGACGTGCGGCATGTTTTTAGCCGCCGTCGAGTTTACTTTTTATTTTCCGAAGCGGCCTGACACTTTTCTTTGCGCCCGTGGCTCTTTCCGGGAATGGTGATGAAATTGAGAAAATGTTTTCGTAAGTCACACGCAACGCCGGTGCTTTGTGCCGGTCTGATTGTAGGAATATGTCTTTGGGCTCAACCCGCTGCCGCTCTCCGTCTTACGTCTTTCGCGCAGCAGTCTTTTCCGTCTCCGCCCGCAGATCGCGCGCTGGTTTACGTTGTGGACGAGAAAAATATGCTGACGCCGCTCCCCTTCGAGACTGGCTTGATGCCGATCAAAACGGATGAGGCGGCGAAAAGCGATAAGGTCAGCTACGTCGAGCTGAAGGGCGCGAGCGCAGCGACGGTTTTGGAAACGGATGCCCCGCGTCTCTATGTTTTCGTGCCGGATCGCACGGACGCGCACCCGCCGTTTCTCGTCCGCCTTTCACATAAGCGCGGCGCGCGGCGCGTGACGGCGATTACGCAGCGCGGCTTGCGCGGCTTCGCCATCGCGTCCGAAGAGATCGTCAAGCCGCACTATCGCGTGTTGGGGCGAGATGACGGAATGATCTATATGGAAATACGCCCGCGCGAGCCGCTTGTCCCTGGCGAGTATGCTATTGTCGGCTCGGACCTTCAGCGCATCGCCACCTTCAGACTCGCGCTGCCGTCCACTCCGTAGATTGACAGGTTTAAAAAAGGAACATTACGACGACATGACTTCTCCAACACAACCCAGCAGTAGCCCTAAGAATCGTCTTTGGACGCCCATGCGCATGGCTCTCACGCTGGTCGTGCTGGCTCTCATCGCAGCCTTCGGCGCTTCTAGTTGTAATCAACCCTCGGAGGTGGCGAAACCGAGCGAGAGCGCGGCGAAACCCGGTGGTGGCGCTCCGGGCGGCCCTGCTGCTGCCCCGCCAGCCCTTGCCCCGCTGCCCGCGAGCCTGATGACGACCGAGTTGAAGACGATAGACGGAAAGACAATCAAGCTGTCGGACTATGCGGGCAAAGTTGTTGTCGTTAATTTGTGGGCTACGTGGTGCGGCCCATGCCGGTATGAGATTCCACACTTGATTGAGCTGACAAACGAGTATAAAGGGCGCGTCGAGTTTATCGGGCTGACGAACGAAGACCCAGTGACCGATGCGGATAAGGTCAAAGGGTTCGTGCTCAATCAGAAGATCAACTACACCGTCGGATGGGCAACTCAGGATTTCGCGCTCGGATTGATGCTGGGCCAGGTTCGCAACTCGATCCCGCAAAGTTTCGTCATCACACGTGATGGTTACGTCTTTAAGCGCTTCGTCGGCTTTAGCCCGTCACAAACTCCGCCGCAGATGCGCGAGGCCATTGAGCAGGCCGTCAACGAAAAGAGCAGAACTTAGATAACAGTTTTTTGTGAGTATCAACCTTCTGTAGATGAACGAGCACGGGCGGTTGGTCGTGAGTGAAAGATTCCGGCCAGTAAGCTTGCCAAAGTTTACTTAGGTTTGCCGGGCCGCACCCGCCCGCCGCCACTTTCCGCCGAAGCGATGAGGGCCAACCGGAAACGGATTTGACCGGACGCGCTTCAAGATCACATTAAAAGCCCTCGCCGTGAAAGCTTTTGCCGTGCGCTTCGAGAGAGAGATGATCGGAGGCCCATATGAAACGCTGCCCCTCGTGCGACCGCACCTATTCGGATGAGGCTGCCCTGAACTTTTGCCTTGATGACGGCGCGCCTCTCCTGCACGTTGAATCAGGCAACCTCGATCCACATCAGACGCTGCGCATTTCCCCGACTCGTCCGACAGAGCAGGGACTCACAGATGTTTTACCCCCGTCAGCGCGCCCCACCAATCCGCCTCCATCAAATAAGCCGTCGCCTTACTCACCTTTACCCGGAGGCTACGCGCAAGCCGCGATGGGAGCGCGCAGAGGTCATAGCCCCTGGCCCTGGATCATCGGCATCTCTGCCATAGTATTTTTGGGCATGGCGTTCGTCGGTGCCTTCTTCATCTACAGGATGTTGCAGACGCCGACGATCATCGTTGCCAAAGGCGGCGACGGTCAATATACAACCATCACGGAAGCCATCAAGAACGCCCAGCCGGGCACGCGCATCATGGTGCGTCCGGGCTTCTACAAGGAGGGCTTCGCCATAGACAAGCAGTTGGAGATCATCGGCGATGGGCCGCTCGGCGACATTGTCATCGAAAGCACGGATACCAATTGCATACGGATGCAGACAGATAGCGCGACTGTGCGCGGGCTTACTCTTCGCGGGCGCACTGCGCCCAAACCGTTCTTCGCCGTGGACATACCACGCGGGCAGTTGATCCTCGAAGATTGTGATATTACTTCGGATACGCTTGCGGCCGTCGCGATACACGGCTCGATGGCCGATCCCATCATCCGTCGCAGCAAGATACACAACTCAAAGTCGGGCGGCGTCTTCATTTACGAGCAAGGCAAGGGAACGATTGAAGACTGCGACATCTACGGCAACGTGAACGCCGTCGAGATCAAGGACGGAAGCAGTACGATAGTGCGTCGCTCAAAGCTCCACGATAATAAGGAGAGCGGCGTCTTTGTCTGGAAAAACAGCAAAGGCACTATCGAAGACTGCGACATCTACGGCAACGACTACGCTGGGATCAGTATCAGCGAATACGCTGATCCCACCATCCGTAAATGCAACATCCATGACGGCAAGGCTGGCGGCATCTTTATCTATAACCACGGCAAGGGGACGATTGAAGATTGCGACATCAAAGGCATTGTCAATGCCGGAATCGAGATCAAGGAAAGCAGCGACCCTATTGTCCGGCGATGCAGGATTTCCGAGAGCAAAGTAAGCGGCATCTACGTGTGGAAAAAGGGTAAAGGAAAGATAGAGGACTGCGAAATCTTTAAGAACGCCTTTGCGGGCATATCAATTGAGGATGGAGGCGACCCCGTGGTCAAGCGCTGCAAGATCAATCGCAACGGATATCAGGCCGTGTGGGCTTACAACAACGGAGCGGGAACAGTCCAGGACTCCGATTTGACCGGCAATGATCGCGGCCCAATTCTCATCCAGACAGGCAGCTCCGTCAGTCGCAGCGGAAACACCGAATAGAACAAGGGATGAGGGATGAATAAGAGATAATTCAAGTTGAATAATCCTTCCTTCATCCTTCATCGCTGCCGCCCTCATCCCTGCTCTTTGCGCTCTTCTTCCAGCTCGCGTTTTCCCTCTTCCTTAAGCTCACGGCCTTCACGCTCCAGTTCCGGGTCTTCCAGTCCATGTGCGACGCGCTCTTTGGCACGGCCTTCAGCCCTTTTCATCTCGGCTTCGACACGGCCTTCGACCTCATCAATCGGCGCTGGCTCGCCCGTCTCTTCCTGCGTCACGATTTTGTCCTTATCAATCTCCATGATTCCACCTCCGGCAAATTTTTATCGGGTAAGACGCATCGTCTCATCATTCGCGTCGTGGGGTCAAACCACGAAAGGAAATGTTAAAGACAAAGCGGTCGGGGAGAAAGTGTGTGTATCTATACCCGGTCCATTTCTCTATCTATCAATCATCGGCTTTTCATTATTGTTCTGAACTGGTCGGCAAACTAACTGGCGCGCGCCCGCGCGCCGGGATCAATCCGGCGATGACTCGCACGGCGGCCTCTTCCGCCTCGACCGCCGACTCGAACGTCAACAAAGCGGTCGCGCGCTCAGGCACTTGCGGCAGGATATAAGGATTGCCTAACACAGTGACGATTGTTGGCACACCGGCATGATCAAGCGCCTGCAAGACTTTCTTGTGCGCGTGCGAGAGCGAGACGCTCCCCTTGTAGGCGGCGACGCGCGCGCAGATCGCCAACAGCACCACGTCGCAATCCCTTGTCGCGGCGAGTATCTGCTCAATATCCGCCGCGTCCGCGCTCGACTCTATGACACGTGCGCGAAAGCGCGCCACCACCTCACGCGAAAAAGGCTGCCCGGCGGGCTCTCTGAGAACGTGTGCCCATACGGGTACGGAATCCTTCAGGATTAAACCCAGGACGCGCTTGTTTTCGACAGGAAGAAGGCCCTTTGGATCGCGTATGAGCGTGACGGCGCGCTCGAAAAGCTGGCGCGAGACGGCAGTGTGCGCCGGGCTCGAAAGCACGTCCCAGACGCCATCGAGCGAAACCTCACGCTTAAGTGGAAGCCCGCACCAGGCCTTCGCACTGAGGATGCGCCGCGCGGATTCGTCTATCCGTTCGGCCTTGAGTCTGCCGCTCCGAACGGCATCACACACGGCGCTGTGCGACGCTACAACATCAACCGGATACAGCAGGACATCACACCCCGCCTCGACGGCTTGCACGGCTGCTTCGCCGGACTCGTAACGGTCTGCGATTGGGCCCATTGAGAGGGCATCGGTGAAGATGAGGCCGTCGAATGCGAACTCGCGGCGCAGGATTCCATCAACGAGAGCGGGGGAGAGGGTCGCCGGGCGCGGCTCTACCGCGCCGCGGTCGAGCGCGGGCGCGTAGATATGCGCCGTCATCACGGCGCGCACGCCCCGGCGAACGGCGTCGCGAAACGGAGCCAGCTCAATGCGCTCTAACCTTTCACGCGGCGCATCGAGCGTGGGCAACAGGATGTGTGAATCGAGCGCCGTATCGCCGTGACCGGGAAAATGCTTGGCCGTGGCAATCTGTCCCTCGTCCTGAGCAGCGCGGATAAATGCCGCGCCCCAGCGGGCGACTGTTTCAGGATCATCGCTAAAGGCGCGCGTGTTGATGATCGGATTGGCGGGATTATTATTGACATCGAGCACCGGATAAAAGTTGACGTGAACGCCGATGGCGCGGCCTTCGCGCGCCGTGATACGCGCGGCCTCAGCCGCTGACTCCGCATCCCCCGTCGCCGCCAGTGCCATCGCGCGCGGCAGTCGCGTTCCCCCGCGAAGTTGCATCCCGACGCCGCCCTCGAAATCAGAGGCAAACAGAAGAGGGATACGCGCTCTGCGCTGCAAGCGATTGATCAACGCGGCGGTCGTGAAAGCATCGCCGTTATAGACGATAAAGCCGCCGACTCCGAGGCGTTCGATAAAGTCAACGAGCCGCGTGTAATGCTCGCTCTCTTCATGGATGAGCGTGCCGGTTAAGTCCGGCATCAATAACTGGCCGACCCGCTCTTCAATTGTCATGTGGCTCAGGGTCTGCTCGACCCACGCGGCCTGTTCCATCTCTGGCTGCAATCTTTTTCTGCGCTCCTTCTTTGAATTTCGGCGATGTTAACACACCGGCGAGAGACGCCTCGCCTGAACAAAGGGATGACGGCGGAACAGAGGGCGGAGGGATGAGGGATGAATG
>JBKKAL010000130.1:0-21914 GCA_046714695.1 Pyrinomonadaceae bacterium | reverse complement strand
GAATCGGCACCTTTCATACCGAGATCGTCGCCATTATCAAAGCCGACGTAAACGACGCAGACAAGCTCGGGCGTAAAGCCCGCGAACCATCCGTCGCGCGAAGTCCCCGTTTTCCCGGCGATGCCGGTGCGGCCCGCGACATTCTTGAAGCCGCGCGCTCCGAGCCGTGCGGCAGTGCCGCGATTGACCACATCCTTCAGGAAAGATGTCATCACATAGGCGACATCGGGACGCAGCACGTCATTCTTTTGCGAGGTCGGCGCGGCGATGGTCGTACCCGCCCCGGTCGTCACGCGATTAATGGCGATGGGAGTGGCGCGCGTCCCCGAAGCGGCGAAGGCCGTATAAGCGGAAGCGATTTGAAGCGGCGTGGCTTCAGACGCACCCAGAGCCATGGCTGGATACGCTTTTTTTACAGGCGGCAACCCGGCTTTCGCGGCAAGGTTCATCACCCGGCCGATAGTGACCTCCATCGCCACATCCACCGTCACGACGTTGAGACTTTTGACGAGCGCATCTCGCAGCGTGACAGGCCCGTTCATATAACTGTCGCCGTAATTGCCGGGCGAGTATTCCTGATTATCGAACGTGAATGTCTTCGGCTCGTCCCTGTAGATGGTCGCGGCAGTTATCTCGCGCGGGATCGGATCATAAGCCGTGTTGAGGGCTGTCGCGTAAACGAAGGGTTTAAAGACCGAGCCGGGCTGGCGCATCGCATCGCTCGCGCGGTTGAGCTGGCTCTTTGTGTAATCGCGCCCCCCTACCATGGCGACGATCTCCCCCGTATGCGCGTTCATCGCGACCATCGCCGCCTGCAACGTTCCCGGCTCGACCCGCTTGGCATAAAGCTTATCGAGCGCGGCGAGCTGTTTTGTCACAGCCTGGTAAGCCGCGCGCTGCAAATCCATATCAATCGTCGTATAAACCCTGAGATGTTGCGATGCGGACGCATCAACGATCAGCGCATCGAGCTGACTCTGCACATAATCGGCGAAGTAGGGCGCATCCGAAGCATCAACGCGTCCCTTGGCGGACGCTACCTTGAGCGCTGTGTTTTGCGCCTGCGCGGCTTCGAGCTGGGTGATCGCGCCGGTCTCGGCCATTGATTGCAGCACCTGATTACGACGGGCGGTCGCCGTCTCAATGTTGTGATAGGGATTGTAGCGATTCGGGCTGCGTATTATCCCGGCGAGGAAAGCAGCTTCGGGCAAGCTGAGCTGTGTGACATCCTTATTGAAATAAGCATTTGAGGCTTCGCCGAACCCGTTGATCGAGAAACCGGCCTGCTGGCCCAGATAAACCTCGTTGCAGTAGAGCGCAAAAATCTGCTCCTTCGAGAGACGCGTCTCAATGATGACGGACATGTAAGCTTCTGCGATCTTCCGACGCCAAGTGCGCTCCGGCGAGAGCAAAAGATTTTTGACGAGCTGCTGCGTTATGCTGGAGCCGCCCTGTCTTGAGATGGGCGAATTAGGGTCTGCCTCATAGCGTCGGACGAGCGCGCGCAGGATACCGCGAATATTGACGCCATAGTGATCGAAGAAGGAGCGATCTTCCGTGACCGTGATCGCCTTGACGAGATGAGGCGGCAGATCGTTAAAGCCCACTACTCTGCGTTTGGCACGCTCCGATCCCGTCACGGAACTGATCTTCTCCGGCTCAAGCTGGGCCTTATCGTAGCGCGCGCCGCCGTCCAGAAACATGATCGAGGCGATTGATTTCCCGCCGCGCGCAAATTGCACGCGAAGACGCGGGAATGTTTTTTGCCCGTCAACGATCGCGTCCTTGCTCGGCTCTATGTCAACGCTAGCGCCGTTCAGGCTGTAACGGCCACGCGAGCTATCTGCCTGCTGAGTTTTCTCAACGTAACCGGCGCGCTTCAAATACGCGATCAATCCATCAATGGAGATGTTCTCGCCGACGCGCAATTCTTTGGGCGCGGCGTAAATCCCCGCCGACCGCGTGAAGACCTCGCCGTTCAGAAGGCGATCAATGCGCCCGGAAAAAGTCCACCAGTAATAACCCAGGACGCCGATGATGATGGTAGTGAGAAAGACTAGGGCGATGATGACAGGCGGGCGAAAGATGCGTCTGGCCCACCGCCGGAAAAATCCTCTGGGCGGTTCCTCATACTTGACGATGCGCGGGAGCCGGCGCGGAGACTTACCCCGGCCGCTGCGGGCGACCGGAGGCACTCTATTCTCTGGTGGATGACGAACGGACATCGGTTACTCAAACGACCTGACAGCTTCTGCGGCTCGATCCGTGCGGTCTATCTGCTCGCACGCCGTATCCTTCCAACGTATTTTGATGGAGTGTGTCCCGCCACCCTGCGCCGCGCATCTCTCTGTGACGGCGATCATCACCCGCTCGTACTGCCGAAAGATAATAGAGGCACAACTGAATTGAGCGTCAGAGGTATTAATCAAACGCCCACGCTCTAACGCCGGTGCAAGCTCTTCTGTAATTTGTTCGGCGGCGGCGGCCTCTATAATCTCAACGCGCCTGGCGTTCTGTGTTCTCGTGCGGCGTGGCTCAATGCGCAGTTCGCAGGCTCGCTCACCTTCCCCGAATTTCACCGTCATTATAATGCCCGGTCGCACCATATAACGCTCAACAAGTATCTGCGAGGATTTTTGCGAAAGGGTTTCCGGCTTACCGTATTTGCGGCGCAACTCGTCAGGCGTTTGCGCGAAGGACGAAGCGGCCAGGATAAGCATTACAAGGAAAGCTTTAATAAGCCGATCACCCATCGTCGCTTCGGTCTTCATGATGCGCCCCTAAAAAGCCCGCGCTGTTTTCGCAAAAGCCGTTCAATGGAAGAGAGTGGAAGCAGTCGGAAAGCGCGCATCAACTAATGATAGAGAACCTCTTTCCACAGCTTAAAACTGTAAACCGTTCTGTCGAGGCTGTCCACCTCGAATTGACACTGCCCTTCCGTTTTAGCTACCGTGACCCTCGGTTCGCCCCGGTCAGTTTGATGCAACACGTCCGTCATGAGTTCGATGCAAACAAGTGCGCGCCCCGGCCGCCCCCCACGTTTACGCATGCGTTATGCGCTCTATGCGCTGGCCGTTGCCATCGCGTTCGGCACCATCGGGTTTCATTTGATCGAGGGCTTGTCTCTGGCCGATAGCCTTTACGTGACGGTCGAGACCGTGACCACCGTCGGTTATGGCGATTTGCCGCCGAAGACCCCAAAGGGGCGAGCCTTCGCCACCATATTCATGATTGTCGGAGTCGGCACGGTCGCGTATGCTCTGTCGAGCACCGTTCAATCAATCGTTCAATCGGAGATCGTCGCCACCTTTGGCGAGCGCCGTCGTTTTCGTGAGATGAGCAAGCTGCGAGACCATTTTATTATCTGCGGCGTGGGCCGCGTCGGCTCGCGTATTATACGTGAGATGCAGCGCACCGGGTCGCCCTTTATCGCCATTGAGAGCGACGCCGATAAGGTCGCGGCTCTGCTCGATGGCGGCGCTCACGTGCTTGTGGGCGACGCCACCCTTGAAGAGACTTTGCGTGATGCAGGGGTCGAGCATGCCGCAGGTCTGGTGGCCTGCCTGCCCGATGATGCCGACAATGTTTATGTCGTGCTTACCGCTCGTGACCTAAACCGGGAACTGCATATCGTCGCGCGCGCCGTCGAAGAGCAGGCCGAGCCGAAGCTGATCAAAGCCGGTGCTAATCGAGTCGTTTCGCCGACGCTCATCGGCAGTCACCGTATGGCCCAGGCGTTGATCAGACCGGCGGTCGCCGATTTTATGGACTCGATGACGGCTGAGAATCTTGACTTAGGCTTCGAGCAATTGGAGGTTGTGCCCAACTCGGTTTACGCGGGCCATAAGCTTCGCTACACAAATATACGCTCCGAGTTGGACGTGGTGATCGTCGCCATTCGTCGCCCTGATGGCAAAATGGTTTTCAACCCATCAGGCGATGCGCGCGTAGAGGCGGGCGATCTGCTGATCGCCATCGGTCGCGCCGACTCGCTCGCGGAGCTGGGCGCTCTGGCGCGCGGTATAAAAGTGTCCAAAGTCTAAGGTCAGCCGGTCCACTCTTGATCCCAGGCTTCGGACTTTTCATTTATGAAAGTTATTGTGACAGGCGGCAGCGGTTATCTGGGCAGCCACGTACGCCGTTTCTTCAATGCCGACGATTTTTCACGCCGCTCGCATCACGATATCCTTAATCCGCATGATGCTGCGCTGCTTGCCGACTACGACGTAGTGATACATCTCGCCGCCCATCTTGACAAAGGCGCTGCCGCAGCAGAAAGCTGTTTTCGCACCAATGCCGAGGGGACGCTCAATGTCCTTCGACACATGCGCGCGGGCTCCGCCCTGATTTATGCTTCGACCAAGGATGTCTATGGCATGCACGCCAACGCATACGTTGAAGTTGCTGAGACATGCAGCACAGATTATTGCGGCCAGTCGGCGCTCGAATGGTCAAAGCTGATCGGCGAGCATTATATCAATTACTACGCTCCCGCCCTCGGTCTGCGAGCCTGTATTTTTCGCCTCTCGAACGTCTATGCGCGCCCCTCCCGTGACAACGAACCCGGATTCGTGACCCATTATGTCGAGTCTGTGAAGCGCGGTTGGCCCATACGCATGGCCGCAGAAGGCGCGCCCGTGCGAGACATTCTGCACGTTGACGATTTCTCGCGCGCCTGCCGCGCCTTTATTGATTCGCCGCATCCGCGCGGCCTGTATAATCTCGGAGGCGGACGCGACAACGCCGTCAGCCTGCGCGAGATCGCCGCACGGGTCGGGCGCATGATCGAGCTTGAGCCGTTGATTGAAAAGGATGCGCGCATTCCGCCGCCCGTACCCGTAAACTACATATCCGATCTCACGCGCGTTCGCCGGGAGCTGGGCTGGGAGCCATCCATCAGCGTTGAAGAAGGACTGCGAAGCCTGTTGTGAGAGAACGCATTATCGAGCGAGAACAGATCAAGCGTGTCGTCGTACGCGGGACGAACTGGGTCGGCGACGCAGTGTTGACCACGCCTGCGCTTCGGGAGTTGCGCCGCGTGCTGCCCCAGGCTCACATCACGCTCGCGACGCGCTCGTGGGCTACAGGTCTTTTCAGTAATGCGGATTTTATTGACGACCTGCTCGTTTATGATAGGCGCGCGCGCGACCCGGGCGCGCCTCTGCGGCAGGCCAGAGAGTGGCGTCGGCGTCGCTTCGATCTCGCCATACTCTTTCAGAATGCTTTTGAGGCCGCGCTGATCGCGAGAGGCGCGCGCGTTCCCTTCCGGCTTGGATATGCGACGCAAGGGCGAGGAATGCTCCTCACACATCCGATCAGTGTTCCCCCGTGGCGCGGCGAACGTCACGAGGTCTTCTACTATCTCAACATCATCGCCGGGCTTGAACGGCTGCTCGACGGCGCATCCGACATTCTGGATCATGAGCCCGTCCTTGCGCTCCGCGTCTCAGAAACGCAGCGCATGGATGCGAGAGAGCTTTTGCGCGCCGCAGGCGCTCGTTCAGGCGGCGTCCCGCTCGTCGCGCTCTGTCCGGGGTCAACCAACAGTCGCGCGAAACGCTGGCCCGCCGAACGCTACGCCGCGCTCGCAGACCTCTTGATCGAAACGGCGGGGGCTCAAGTGGCACTGATAGGCTCGCGCGACGAAGAAGATGTTTCGTGCGAGGTCGCCCGGCTAATGCGTCACCGCCCCGTCATGCTCACAGGTCGCACAGAGCTTGCGGAGGCCATCGCCGTGCTGAGTCTGGCAGACCTTCTCGTCACCAACGACACGGGCCCTGCTCACATCAGCGCCGCGCTTGAGCGACCAACGCTCGTCATCTTTGGCCCGACCGTTCCGGCGACGACCCGTCCCTTCAACGCTTCGGCGGAGATCATCAGCCGCCCGCCAGACTGCGCGCCGTGCATGTTGCGTGATTGCCCGATTGACCATCGCTGCATGACCGCCATCACGCCCGAAGAGGTCTTCACCCGCGCCGTTGCCCTGCTTGACCGAAAGCTCATAGCGGAGGTCAAAGGATGACGCGCCGCGCGGTATTTATGGATCGCGACGGCACGATTTCTGAGGAGATTGGCTACGTCAATCATCCGGCGCGCTATCGCGTCTTTCCATATGCGGGAGAGGCCGTGCGCCTTTTGAACGATGCGGGCTGGCTCGCCATTCTGGTGACGAATCAAGCGGGTGTGGCGCGCGGCTACTTTACGGAAGAGATGATCGGCGCGGTGCATGGCGTTCTCGAAAGTGAGCTAGAGCTTGCGGGTGCGCGTCTCGATGCGATCTATTATTGCGCGCATCATCCTTCGGTCGGCCACCCGCCGTATCGCTCGGATTGCGATTGTCGCAAACCACGCCCCGGACTGATCCGTCGTGCGGCTGCGGATTTTGATATTGATCTTGCCGGGAGCTGGATGATCGGTGATCGTTATAGCGACATCGAGTTAGCACACAACGCGGGCGTTCGCTCGGCATTCGTCCTGAGCGGTTACGGGCGCGGCGAATGGGAATACCAGCGCGCGATGTGGAAGAGCGAGCCTGAGATGGTCGCTGAAAACCTGCTTGAAGCGGTGCAAAAAATTATAAATAAAGCGACGAGTGACGAGTGACGAGTGGAAAACTTGCTCCGCTCATGATTTGCTGTTGTTACTTGTCACTGATTTGAAGGAATGTGCGTTCGAGATGATTGTCAGAGTGCGGTTGTGCCGCCGTTGCCGAACGCACATCAAAGGAGAAGAACCGAGTGGGGCTTGAGCCGAGAGAGCAACTGTCAAGGTTGAAATCAATCGTCAGCCGTTTTTCCGAGCGTCGCATCGTGGTAGTAGGCGATGCGATGGCCGACCGTTTTCTCTACGGCGAAATCAGCCGCGTCTCGCGCGAAGCGCCCGTGCTTATTCTGCGCCACGAGCGAACGGAGACGATTCCCGGCGGGGCTGCCAACTGCGCTGTCAACCTCGCTTCGCTCGGCGCAAAGGTCTCGCTCGTTTGTGTGATTGGCGAGGATGAGGCCGGTGCTACGCTGCTCGAAAAACTCGGTAACTGCGGTGTAGACACAGGCAGCGTCATCGAATCCGCCGCCGCGCAGACAACGACTAAGGTACGAATTCTCGCCGGTCAGCTCCACTCGACCCGCCAGCAGGTAATACGCGTTGATTACGAAAGCGAGTCGCTATCGGACGAGAAATTGCGCTCAGAATTGCGCTCACGCCTGAGCGCAGAGGCGGCGAGCGCCGATGCAGTGATTATCTCTGATTATAATTATGGTGTGGCCGATGCGGAGATGGCTGCGGCGGTGCGCGAAGCGATCGCGGGGCGAAAGGTTCCCGTGCTGGTTGATTCGCGCTTTCGTCTCTCTGAATTTCAAGGCTTTACCTCCGGCACGCCGAATGAGGACGAGGTCGAGCAACTGCTCGGTATTCATCACACTGGCGCGGGCGATCTTGAAACAGCGGGCACGGAGCTGCGCGAGCGGCTAGGCTACGGTGCTCTCCTCATCACGCGCGGCAGTCACGGTATGATACTGCTCGAAAAGGGCCAGCCGCCCCGGCACATAGAGGCTGTCGGTGCAAGCGAACCAGTTGACGGAACGGGGGCGGGCGATACTGTCATCGCCGCCTACACGCTGGCGCTCGCTTGCGGCGCAAAGTTCCAGGACGCAGCGCTCCTCGCCAACCATGCGGGCGGTCTCGTGGTGATGAAACGCGGCACGGCCTCGATCAATCAACAAGAGCTTCTCTCGTCCGTTCTTCGGTCAGATGCAGATGATGAGTAATTTAAAGTAGCGCCGGGGCTTCGATCCGGCGGGAGCTTGGATGTGGTGGACGACCCGTCAAGAACGCACAGCGCATCGCGCATACTGGATCGTAATCGCCTGATAGCCCGCGTCGCGATTGCGCGAAGGGCGGGCGCGCGCATTGTGCTTGCTAACGGCTGCTTCGATATCCTGCATGTCGGGCACGTGCGGTATCTGGAGGGCGCGCGCGCGCTTGGCGATCTTCTGGTGGTCGGGATCAATTCGGACGAACAGGTGCGATTACTCAAGGGCGAGGGCCGCCCGCTTGTGCCCGAACGCGAGCGCGCGGAAACGGTCGCCGGACTCCGCGCCGTTGATTTCGTCACCATCTTTCCTGAGCCGACCGTCGAGGCCGTCTTGCGCGCGATTCGCCCCGATATTCACGCCAAGGGCACGGATTATACCGAGGACTCTGTTCCCGAACGCGATGTGGTACGATCCTTTGGCGGCCGCGTGGCGATTGTCGGTGATCCCAAAGACCATTCCACCTCCGAGATGATCTCGCAGCTTGATCAAAGGGACAAAGAATGAGGATTAGGCTCGAAACGGCGTTTATTTGGCATCGGGAGAAAAGATCTTGAGTAAAAGATTTGTTCTTTGCCGATCAGCTTTTCTTGCGAGCTTCGTCCTGCTGCTGATGCTCCTGCTGGCGAGCGTCTCTTTCATCCTCCTTCCGGCATGTACGCCGAGCGCTTCTGCTGCCGTGGCCCAGGAATTTGATCCGGAAGGAGAGTTCAACGTTCTTGGAGACCCGCCGCGCGCGCTCTCCGAAGTCAGTACGATTGAGCTTTTGCGGGACGCAAAGAAGAGCTTCTACAACCCGCACGCGGGGCTCTATACCACCGGCGGCGTCACATTCAGGTTCAAGACGCTGAACGTAACGCGAGCGAAGTTTACCTTTACGACTGTTCCCATTAAGGGCGTCAGCTATAGCTTTACCGGACGCTTTTTGCGCGGCGGCGTCTATGCCGAGATGGACTCCGATCAATGGGGTAAACCCATCCTCGCAGGCAAACTTAGCAAGTTCAAGGGTAGCCAAAAGGTGGCCGAGGCGAACCTCAAGTTCAGTTATTTCGGCGGAACATGATAAAAAGTGACGACTGGAAAGCCGGAGTTTGTCTTTACTCCTTACTTATCACCCGTCACTTGTCATTGCTTTTACATGCGGATTCTTATTGTCAAACTGGGCAGCATCGGCGACATCGTCCATACGCTTCCGGCGCTGGCGGCCATCAGGCGCGCCCGGCCGGGTGCGGAAATCTCTTGGGTGGTCGAACGTCGCGCGGCGGCGATTCTGAGGGACAACCCGTTTGTTGATCGTCTCATCGAAGTGGACACGAAGGCACTGAGGCGCTGGCCGATGTCTGGGGAGACGCTGCTGGCAACGCGTCAGCAGTTACGTCGTCTACGCGCCTCATCCTTCGATCTCGCTTTAGATTTCCAGGGACTTCTCAAATCAGCAGCCATCGCCCGCCTTTCCGGAGCGCGTCGCTTGTACGGGTTCTCGGGCGAAGCTTTGCGCGAGCCCGCGAGCCGTTTTCTGCTCAAGAGTACTGTCAGCATTCCACCGCGCACGCACGTCATCAATAAAAATCTGCTGCTCGTCGCCGCGTCGCTCGGCATTGAAATGCCCGCGAGCCCCGAAGAGCTTGAGTTTCCCATCGCCACTACAATCGAGCATCAGCGCGAGGCTGAAGATGCTGCAAGCGGCGCGGAGCAACGCGGGTACGCGATCCTGAATCCTGGCGGCGGCTGGCCGACGAAGCTGTGGAGCGCTGAGCGTTTCGGTGAACTGGCAGACCGCTTGTGGGCTCATCACGGCCTTCACTCGCTGATAACCTACGGGCCGGGAGAGCGCGAGCTGGCAGAGGCAGTGCTGGCGGCGAGCCGCGCGGGTCATGCGCGGGCAGTGAGTCTTTCGCTTAAAGGATTTTATGCGCTGGCGAAGTCTAAGGGAGCGCGAGTTTATGTGGGCGGCGATACGGGGCCGACTCATCTGGCGGTGGCGGCTGAAGCGCCCGTCGTGGGTCTCTTCGGCCCAACGGAGTGGTGGCGCAACGGCAGCCCGCGCCCACAGGATATCTGCGTCGAGCGCAACGACATCGGTTGTCGAACGGATTGCCATCGCCGCGCGTGCTCCGTCTGGGTTTGCATGGACATAGAGGTCGAGCGTGTGCTTCAGGCTGTTGGGGAAAGATTACAACGCGCCGGTGCGGTACAGCAGCAACAAAAAAGTTGGGAGACGAGCGTTGGTGCGTAGAGGCGGGACATGGATGCAGCGTTGGCGTGTGCCGCTGGGCTTTTTGTGCGGTGCGCTCTTCGTTCTGTTTGCGCGACCGCGTGCGCTGACGCTCGCCATCGGAGGCCTTGTTGCGCTCATCGGCCTCGCTTTGCGCGCCTGGGCCGCAGGGCATATCAGAAAGAATGCCGAGCTGGCCGTCTCCGGCCCTTACGCATATACGCGCAATCCGCTTTACCTAGGCAGTTTTTTGCTCGGCGTCGGGTTTACTGTGGCGGCTGGTCAACCTTTGCTCGGCCTTCTGTTTGCGGCGCTCTTTCTGGGCATCTATTTGCCCGTCATGCGCGTCGAATCAGCGACACTCGCCGGATTGTTCGGCGAGGATTACGGGCGCTATAGCAGCGCAGTTCCACTCTTTCTTCCGCGCCTCTTGCCATATCGAGATGAGGAGCGGCCGGACGTAAAGTTCGACGCGGGTCTGTACTTGCGTTATCGAGAGTATCGAGCGGCACTCGGACTGGTCGTCGCCTGGAGCTTGTTGGCACTAAAGTCGGTTTTTTATCCAAATGGTTTTTAAGATGCACCGTCGTGTTTATGTAGTCCTTATGGTTTTGTCGCTCTGTGCGCTGTTCGTGATCGGCGCAAGCGCAGGAGGAGCGCGTCAAACATCGGACGTGCCCGTCCTTCTTCCCTTCGCACCGGCAGAAGAGCTTGTCTATAAGGGTGAGTTTACCAGATCGCTTCTTCGCAGCGTGGACATCGCCGAGCTGCGCTTTACTGCGACACTTGAACCCTCTGGCCCAACCGGCAAGCCGCAGGAAAAGGGTGAAGCCGGAAAGAGCCTGCGCCTGACCCTCGATGCCGTCTCGAAGGGACTGCTGCGCAAGTTGTTCGGCCTGCGCTTTCGCCAGCATATTGAATCAACGGTTGATCCGGCATCTTTCAGCGTTCTGCAAACGACCAAGCTGGACGAGCAGGGCGACAGGCGACGTACGAGCGAAGCCATCTTCGACCGCACGGCGGGCAAAGTGGTTTGGACGGAGCGCGACCCGAATAATCCTACCAAAGAACCGCGCGTCGTCTCGTCTGATTTCAATGGCGCGGTGCAAGACCTGGCTTCTATCTTCTACTTCCTGCGCACGCAGCCGCTTGTGCCCGGCCAGAATTTGGAGATCACGATCAGCGATTCGGGCCGCATCTATCGCGTGCCCGTTAAGGTCGTTGAAAAGAAAACGATGAAATCCATCCTCGGCGAGGTGTCTGTGATACGAGTCGAGCCTGACGTGTTTGGCGAAGGCCGATTGATACGCGGTCGCGGCAAGATGGCAATCTGGTTTACAGACGATGCGCGTCACATTCCGGTTCGCGCACAAATTAGCAATGAGATGGGCACGCTCGATATAAAGCTCAAGAGCATTACAGGTGCGGCAAAAGGGTAATCCGGCACTTTTGCGATACGACGTTCTCTATCTACCGCTCGCCGGATAATTCCATTGCAAGGGCTTCCGCTCTATTCCGCTTAATCAATGACCTCATGAAAAGCGTCGCAGCTCAGAGACCTCTCGTCATCGGTCACAGGGGAGCTTCGGCGCTTGCGCCTGAGAATACGATTGCCGCCTTCAAGCAGGCCATGAGCGATGGCGCGGACGGGATCGAATTCGATGTGCGCCTCGCGCGCGACCGCGTCGCGGTTGTCATTCACGATGCCACGCTTCTTCGCACCGGACTCAGAGAAGGCTATGTCGCCGGGCTTACATCCCGCGAGTTGAGCGGGGTGGATGCCGGCACATGGTTCAACATGCGACATCCATCCAGGGCACAGCAGTCTTACACACAGGCAAGAGTTCCGACGCTCGCAGAGGTTTTTGAGCTATTCGGTGAAGGTGAGGCTACGCTCTATGTCGAGATGAAATGCGCGGCGAGCGAAGGCCGCGCGCTGGCCCACGAGGTCGCCCGTCTTGTCCGAGACTATTCGCTGGTTGACAGTGTGGTCGTCGAAAGCTTTACACATGATTCAATCGCGGAGATCAAGCGGATTGATTCCTCTATACGCACGGCGGCGCTCTTCGAGCCGAAGCTCGCGCGTCCCTTCCCATCAATGCGAAAGATGATCGAGCGCTCTCTCGAATGTTGGGCCAACGAGATGGCGCTGCATCGCTCGCTCGCCGGTCGTCGTATCACGGAAGAGGCGGCGCGGGTGGGATTGAACACGGTCGTCTGGACAGTTGATAACCCGTCATGGCTTCAGCGGGCGAAGCGTTACGGCGTGCATGCGATCATCACTAACAATCCGGCCCTGATGCTGGCGAGCGACCGCACAGGCACGCCCAGTGGTTGAGCGAGACACGCTGCTTCGCGTACAGTCCTTCATCAATGAGCCAGTCTCAAGCCCAGTTGGATAGGGTTTTCCTGCGCCCGCAACACGCTATCTTTTACCGGCGCGCGCGGCGCATGCGCTGGCAAACAAGTGCGCGCGCGGAATACACAACGCTGATACTGCTAAGCGGTCAAGCCGCGTTTGAGACGAGCGGGAGCATGGGCGAGGTTCACACGGGCGACGCATTGCTGCTTGATCCGGGGCTGGCGGCTAAGGCGACCGGACAGCATGTTGTGGAATACCTACAGCTTTCCCTCTCGCCCTCTTACGTGCTCGATTGCGCGGTTCGCACGCGGCTCATCGGCGCGGGCAATACCGTCACATTCCGCACCCACAGAATCAGCGATGATGAACGTCTGTCACGGCTGTCGCGCGACATGGCTGATGAGCTGACGCAGGCAGAGCCCGGGCAGGAAGTTGTCGTCGCGGCTCTCGTTGAACAACTGGTTGTGCATCTGCTCAGGCATCACTCTAACGTGAGGCGCTCGGACGAGATGGAATTGTCCCGCGTCGGTCTGGTGGACAGGCGCATACGCCGCGCCGTCGAGCTGATGCACGCCCATCTGGATCGCGAGCTGCCGCTCGAAGAGATCGCTGCGGCGGCTTATCTCTCGCCCTTTCATTTCGCACGCCTTTTTAAAAAGCTGACGGGAGCATCCCCGCACGCCTATCTGGCGACCCTTCGCGTCGAGCGAGCGCAGATGCTGCTGGGAGAAACAGACCTCTCCGTCGCGGAGGTCAGCGCCCGCGTCGGCTATTCCAGCCCCAGCCATTTCACAAAAGCGTTCCGTCAAGCCAAAGGGCTTGCGCCACGCGCCTTCCGCGCCGCAATTATTAGAGTCTAAAGATTGGTAAACGAAGGAACCGACCTCTGATATCTGCTTTAAAGCAATCCGCCGACGATATAAGGCAAGATTTGCTGAGACGCGGTGTGCCGCGCTTCTGTATGATCGTGTCTATAAAATTTCGAGAGGAAACTATAAACAATGGCGATTAAAAAGGGATCGGAGATTGCTCCGGCAAAGGGCAAACTAGGGGTCTTGCTGGTGGGCCTTGGCGCGGTCAGTACGACTTTCATCGCGGGCGTCGAAGCGATCAAAAAAGGGATTGCCGATCCGGTCGGAAGTCTGACGCAGATGGGCACGATTCGCCTCGGCAAACGCACCGAGAATCGCGTGCCGCTCGTCAAGGAGTTTGTGCCGCTCGCAGGCCTTGATGATCTGGTCTTCGGCGCGTGGGACATCTTTCAGGATTCTGCCTATGAGGCGGCCATGCATGCGGGCGTGCTTGAAAAGGAGCTGCTCGCGCAGGTCAAGACGCCTTTACAGAAAATAAAGCCGATGCGTGCCGTCTTCGATCAGTATTACGTCAAGCGCCTGAACGGAACTAACGTCAAAGAGGGCGCGAACAAGATGGAGATGGCCGAACAGCTCATCAGTGACATTGCAGAGTTCAAGCGCCGTAACAAATGCTCGCGACTGGTTATGATCTGGGCCGCTTCAACTGAAATCTTTTTGAAGCAGCACGCCGTTCATAAGACTCTCAAATCCTTCGAGCAGGCAATGCTTGATAATCATAAGGCCATCGCGCCCTCTATGATCTACGCGTATGCCGCGCTCAAGTCGGGTGTGCCATTCGCCAATGGCGCGCCGAATCTGACCGTTGATATTCCGGCTCTGATGCAGCTCGCGGATCAAACGAGCGTGCCCGTCTGCGGCAAGGATTTTAAGACCGGGCAGACCCTGATGAAGACCATTATCGCGCCCGGCTTGAAATCTCGCATGCTGGGACTGCACGGCTGGTACTCGACCAATATTCTTGGTAACCGCGACGGTGAAGTCCTGGACGATCCCGAATCCTTCAAGACCAAAGAGGAATCCAAACTCTCAGTCCTTGAATATATTCTGCAACCGGAAGTCTATCCAAAGCTCTACAAAGATTTCTCGCATGTGGTGCGGATCAACTACTATCCGCCGCGCGGCGATAATAAAGAGGGTTGGGACAGCATAGACATCTTCGGCTGGCTCGGCTACCCGATGCAGATCAAGATTGATTTCCTCTGCCGCGACTCGATCCTGGCCGCGCCCATCGTCCTCGATCTCGCGCTGTTCCTTGACCTCGCCCAGCGGGTCGGGATGCAGGGCGTGCAGGAATGGCTCTCCTTTTATTTCAAGTCGCCGCAGACTGCGCCCGGCCTCTATCCTGAGCACGACATTTTTATCCAGTTGATGAAACTGAAAAACACACTGCGCCACCTGCGCGGCGAAGACCTCATCACACACCTCGGTCTGGAGTATTACGACTGAGGGGCAAGAGAGCATGTTGCTGAAACAACCCGAATAAGGCTCAGGGCGCGTAAATCAATGGTACGCGCCCTTTGTTCCTCCCCTTCACCTTCGGCCTTCAAATGGGGCTCAACGCTTCGGCAAACTTGCCGGACGTTTTGGTGAGACGGAGTAACGTTTAGGTGTACCTTCGGCCTCTTCTGCCTCTCCCTCATTCTGTTGAGCGACATTTATTGTCAGGCGCGTTCTGACGCGATTTGTCACAGACAGCCGGGGCTTGGCCCATGCGCCGGAGCGGGCTGGTTCATCGCACCCTGATATTTTGTGGTGACAATTGATGCAATGTCGTATATATAGCGTCTTGTCATTTAAGGGGTGGCGGGTGGGCCAAGAAGTTGGAAGCAAACTCGCCACCTGATCCCGCATCAAAAGAGACAGCGGTTCGTTCCTTGCATAGACAATGAGGGGGCTTGCCCCGGAGGGGACGGAAAACCAGCCAATCGTGGAGGGATTACCGAAACACCTTCTTGAGGGACATGCACCATCGCTCAAGAGCGCTAAGGCGAGGAGGACCATAATGATTGCCGAAATGGAAAAACAGAACGAGACAATGGAGAGGGTCTTCCTCGACCCCGATCAAAAGAGCCCGCGCGCTCTGGAGTTTGAAGAGAAGCTTTCGAGCCGCATCGTCGGCCAGGAGCGCGCCGTCCGCCGCATGAGCGGCCTTTACCAGATTTTTCTGGCAGGCATGAACCCGCCCTCACGCCCCGTCGGCACGATGCTTTTCCTAGGGCCCACAGGCTCAGGTAAGACTCGCGTCATCGAAGCTGCCGCTGAGGTACTCTTTGGCGATCCGAACGCGGTCGTTAAGATTGACTGCGCGGAATTTCAGCACTCGCACGAGATCGCGAAGCTGATCGGCAGCCCTCCCGGCTATCTGGGCCACCGCGAGACATCTCCGATGTTGACGCAGGAAAATCTCGACCGCATGCACACGGAAGAGACCAAGCTCTCGCTCGTCCTCTTCGACGAGATCGAGAAGGCTTCCGATTCCTTGTGGCAGTTGCTGCTCGGCATTCTGGATAAAGCGACGCTCACCCTCGGCGATAATCGTCGCGTGGACTTCTCCAATTCGATGGTCATCATGACATCGAATCTGGGAGCGCGCGAGATGTCCGAATTGATCTCTGGCGGGATCGGGTTTGCTCCGGGTAAGGGCGCCAAGAATCCGAACGACTCCGAAGTTGATCAGAAGATTTATCGCACGGCGGTCGAAGCGGCGCGGCGCAAGTTTTCGCCCGAGTTTATGAACCGCATAGACAAGGTGGTGGTCTTCCGCAGTTTGAAGGAGCATCACCTGCGTCAGATTCTAGACCTTGAGCTACAGGCCGTGCAGGATCGTATTATGATGTCGGCCGGGGCAAAGTTCGTCTTCCAGTGCTCGGATGCGGCCAAGGACATGCTTCTTCGCGAAGGCATAGACTTCAAGTACGGCGCGCGCCACCTAAAGCGTGCTATCGAGCGCTTTCTGGTCTATCCGCTTTCTAACCTGGTCGCCACGGATCAAGTTGGACTTGGCGATCTGGTTACCGTGGACTTGAGTGAAGAGACGGGCAGACTCGTGTTCTCGAAGCGTAGCGGCGGCGCGTTGATTCAAGAGCCCTCGGAAGAGCGCGAAGAAGAGCCTTATAAGGAAGAGAGCCTGTCCGGGGGCGTCGCCCTGCCAATCCCTGCACAGACGAAGGTCGCGCGTAAAGGACACGGACGCGGCGAGAAAACGGACAGCTAACCCCCGCGTCATAATCGCAGGGATATTAATCAAAAGCGCCGAACCAACATTCCTTTGGTTCGGCGCTTTCTATTTATTTCCGCTCTGGGCGATTTCAAATGTCTTTGATGTGAAGCTTGGCCTCAGCGCTCAGGTCGGGCGGATTGCTTCCGACGGAGCGATCTTCAACAGTGCCTCATAAGCCAGGCGAGAGAGATACGGGTCGCGTGCTGTGAGTACGTTTTTTAGAGCCGGGACAGCAGCCGGATCGGCGATCAAACCGAGCGCGCGGGCGGCCTCGCGCCGCACATCATCTCCCGCCTTTTCATCCGCCAGCGTAGAAACAAGCGCGGGTACTGCAACGCGGCTGCGAAGCTGTCCGAGCGAGTGCGCGGCGGCGCGGCGCACAAACTCATTTTCGGGAGTCTTGCTTCGCGTGATTTTACTCAAAAGGCCTGAGCCCTTGATGCGGCGCTCAAGTGTTTCAGCCAGCGGGGCAGCAGACCTTTCGTCCCCGATCTGGCCTAAAGAGACCGCTGCTGCGCCGCGCACACCGCTCTCTTTGTCGTTTAGTAGAAGCGCGACGAGCGGCTGAACCGCAGTATTGCTGTGCGTCTCACCCAGAGCATAAGCTGCTTCCTGGCGCACGAACTGATCGCGGTCGCCGAGCAGAGGAAGCAGGGCAACGGCCGCGTCTTCGGGTGGAAGCGAAAGCACTGCGCGCGTGGCCGTAGCACGAACGATTGGAGAAGAATCGCTCAAGGCGACTAAAGCAACGCGCGAGCTTTCAGGGCGTTTCATCCAGCCCAGCCGCATCACGGCATCTCGCCGCTCCTCCTTATCCGATGAGGAGAGCCGCTGGCGCTCGTTTTCAATCTCCTGTTGTAGTGGAGTGAGCGCGCTTGAGGTTGACGAAGTAGCCCGTCTTGCTCGCTGCTGCGCCGTAGCAGGTGCCAGGGAAGCAACGATCAACAAAAACGTACCCCCTATTGCACAGCATGTCTTAACTGTATTCTGCCACAGGGGGCTAATTTTTTCGGAGCTCGTTTGTTGGTTCATCTGTCTTTTAAAAAAGAGCGGGACGTTCGTTACTTATAGCCTCGCGCGGCGTTCAGCGCGCCGCCGGACGGCTTCCCACTCGAATGCCTGCCGCGCACGTTTGTTCTCGTGCGCATCTGCCAGTAACGCCACCAGCTCATCCTCCCATGTCCCGGGCAGAACCGTAGAGCGCCGCATAGTCTCCATAATCGAAATGTAATCCAGGACTTCCCCGACTTCCGAATCACTGAGCGAGTCGAGTTTGAGGGCGAGGCGTTGGCGTTCGGTTATTCGCTTGGCCATCTTTGTGCTCCTCTTTTTAATGCAGAGGGCTGACGGCCAGACGCTGTCAGTTTCCATTAAACTGACTGATGCGACGTTTCTGAGGCCGTCGCCGGATTTTATACGGGTGCGAAGAACACCACTTTCCGTTTCTCAAGAGCGTTTCGTCTATCTCCGTTTAAGAAGAGGTTAAGGGTTATGACCATCTCACTATTGATGGCCCAGCTTTCCCAATCACGACATCTCGTGGAATGAACGCAATATACAACAGACCGCTTTTGACGCGCAAGAAAGTTTGCCGCCGACAATCTACTTATCCATCCGCAGTAAAGCAAAATAATGAGGATATAACTGCGCTGATCGATCACGCCTAATCATCGTCAAGGTTTATGATTCGCGACGAGAGTTGATCGTCCGTAATTTCGAGGAGGCCAACAGAGCGGGGCAGATGAAAACGCTTCGGGCCGGCGCTGCCCGGGTTGAAAAGCAGTGTGCCGCGCCATGATCCCGCGTAGGCTTGATGGCTATGGCCGAAGATGATGGCATTCGCCATGCGCTGTTCAATGAGGCGCTTGTGACCCACGCTCATCTTCTCGACGGTGGCGAACTGGTGGCGCACGAAGAAAGTAAGCCCGCCGATTACCGCCAGGCGCTCAAGGGGGAAGCACATCGTCGCGGCGTCATTATTGCCGCGCACGGCGATGACGGGCGCGATGCTTTCCAGTCGCCAGATCAATTCCTCATCGCCAATGTCGCCCGCATGAATGATGCGATGAACACCCGCGAAGTGGGCTGGAATCCTTTCGTCCAGCATTCCATGTGTGTCGGAGATAACGCCGATGAGCAAAGATGAGCTGCTCATCAAGCGTCTATCTTGACGGCAATGGTGTGCATCGTATCAACGATGAGCACAGCGATTGGAGGATAGATAAGCAGATCGGGGATCAGCAGACTCATCGGAGGATAAAGGAGTATCTCAGAGGGCACATTCTGTCGCAGGACAAAGCCAAGGTCGCCGATGAAAAACTCCGCGTGAGCACCGATGTAAAGCCCGACGCCGAGACTGGCAATATAGCCGATCAAAAGAAAAGCGTAGGCCGTGAACCGTGTAAAAGGTTTATCCGGCTTCTCCTCCCCGCGCATGATCGAATACAGAATCGGTTTTGGTTGGTAGGTATAGCGCTCGAAGTATTCGCGCAGCCTTGAGGCCAGATGCCAGATGCCTATCAGAAAAAGGGTGAAGATGATCGCGCGACCAGTCCAGCTATTGAAGATTTGCCAGAAATGCGGCCGCAGCATCGCAACAAAAAAGGTGGAAAGGAAGAGGGAGACGGTCGTGAACACAGCCTGGCGAAAGATGTCATGCTCGCGTCGCTGTTGTTCGAGGACGAGATCAACGGCTCTATCCCACCGAGCCTGTGCGGCAGCCTTACGCATCCGTTGCGCATAAATATTGTTTGAATTAAGAACCGAGCCGCTCGCCGTCGTTGCACGCTGTTTCCACTGCACGTCGTAGTAGGAGCGCTCCTGCGGGTCGCTCAGCGTCCTGTAGGCCAGCGCGAGCAGTGCAAACTCGCGCGCCGCATCCTCAGAACCATTGTTGACATCCGGATGACGTTCGCGCGCAAGTCGCCGATAAGCCGATTTGATCTCGGCTGACGACGCCGTCCGCTTCACACCTAAAGTTTTATAGTAATCAACCACCGCGCTTTGCTCTTACTCCCAATGGAAAGCCAGCGATTGTGTCAACCGAAAATTTACGCGTGTCCGGGCAGGGAGGGGGGCGCCCTTACGACAAATAATATACCACGGAGCACGCAAAATCGCCCCGCCTTTCCCGACCATAATTATTCAAAAGTTAGTGGGATTGGTCAACGGCGCGCGTACTTGATGCGGGAAATATGTGAGGAAAGAGCCAAAGGGCGTCGCTTGCTGCCTCGAGCGACCTTCGAGGTGGGGCGAGGAATATTATGTGTGAAGGGGCGAACTCGCCCTTTGGCTCTCGCCGCTCACCAGCAATGTTCATGCCATTACGAGGTAAATACAGAAAAGCCTCGGAAACGTGTGATTTCATCGAAACTCTATCTCTTCAAGTGTCCACAAAGGGGGACACCCCTGTCCACAATCCGGGACAGTCTGCTTTTCACAGAGGTGCGAATGCTCCCTTAAGTTGGACTTCGCAAGCTCCGTTGAACAAAGGGCGACGCTTCCCTAATGATGGAAGAAGCGTCGCCCTGATTGAGCATGCAAATGTGAAAGGATTTATTTAGGCCGGGTTTGCTTTGCCGTTCTGCTCGGATTGAGCGCTCGCCGCCGCGCGATCCACGATGTTAAGAAGCGTGCGAACGGCGATGCCGGTCGGGCCTTTGGCACGATAAGGCTTGGCCTCATCGCCCCATGCCGTGCCCGCGATGTCCAGGTGCGCCCAGGAGACCCCATCGGCAAACTCTTTGAGGAAAGCGGCGGCAGTGATCGTCCCGGCCTTGCGCCCGCCGACGTTCTTGATGTCGGCGATGTCGGATTTGATCTGCTTCGTGTATTCCTTATCGAGCGGCAGTTGCCAGAATTTCTCGCCGACCTCGCGACCCGCAGCGATGATCTCGTCTATCAACTGCTGATCAGTGCCGAGCACCGCCGTATTAACATCACCTAGTGCGATGGAGACGGCTCCGGTCAGGGTCGCCATATCTATAATACGCTTCGCACCGAGTTTCTTCGCGTAGCAGATAGCATCCGAGAGGATAAGTCTGCCTTCGGCGTCGGTGTTGATGATTTCGATAGTCTTACCGGACATGGCCGTAACGACATCGCCGGGCTTGGTGGCTTTCCCCGATGGCAAATTCTCGGCAGAGGGCACGACGCCGAGCACGGAGATAGAAGGCTTCAACTGTGCGATGGCGCGCATCGCGCCAAGCACGGTCGCGCCGCCCGACATATCGTACTTCATCAGTTCCATGTTTTCGCCGGGCTTGAGCGAGATACCGCCGGAATCGAAGGTGATACCCTTGCCCACAAAAGCGAGCAGGTTGCCGTCCTGTTGCTCTGTCGTCTCGCGCGGCGTGTATCTCAGGATAATCAGCTTGGCCGGTTCCTCCGAGCCGCGCGAGACGCTGAGCAATGCGCCCATGCCCTCCTGCTCCATACGCGATTCATCGAGCACATCTATGTTCAAGCCGAACTCTTCGGCGATCTGTCGTGCGCGATCAGCCATATCAGTCGGCGTCATGTTTGCGCCGGGCTCGTTCGCCAGATCGCGCGTAAAGTTAACCGACTCGCCGATGATGCGACCACGCTCAACACCACGACCGAGCGCATCCTGATCGGCTCCCTGATGAATAACGACGAGCCGTTCGATGGTGCGCACTTCCTTTTCCACGGTGCGATACTTATCCGGCTCGAAGAGTCCGGTCACAGCACCTTCCGCAGCAGCGGCGGCCGTCTTTTCCGCGTCCCCTTCGCCGCGTGCCACGATTGCCACGGTCTTGATGTTTTTGCTGCGAAGATAGCGCACTGCTGTGCCTGCCATCTGCGAGACCTGTGAGGTCGTGTATTCGGCACGCTCTCCGACGCCGATCAGAAGGAGTCTTTGCGCGCGCAGTTTGCCGCCTGCGGCGAGATGCACGTAAACCGTGTCTCCATCTTTGCCTTTCAGCTCTTCCGATTCGATGACAGACTTGATGACGCCCGCCGCCGCCTCGTCCAGATCTTTGAGAAAGCCTTCGTCCGCCCTTTCATCTTTAAAGACGGCGATGGCGATGGCCTGCACATCCTCTTCCAGATAATTTTTCGCGCTGGCTTGCACTTGCATCACATTATCCTCTCTCTATTTATTATCAGCATTTTATCTCTGGCGCTCCTTCAATTGAGCGCGCGTCTCGCGATCTACTGTGCGACGCATCTCTGTTTCTCGCTTGTCATACAACTTTTTGCCGCGTGCGACGCCCACTTCAATCTTGATCCGGCCATTTTTCAAATAAACCTGCGTTACCACGAGCGTCATGCCCTGAACGATTGTGGACTGCTCCAATTTCTCTATCTCGCGCCGGTGCAGGAGAAGCTTTCTCGTCCGCATTGGCTCGTGGTTCGCCCTGTTGCCATGAGAATAAGGCGAAATGTGCGCATTAAACAACCACGCTTC
>JBKKAL010000129.1:0-10560 GCA_046714695.1 Pyrinomonadaceae bacterium | reverse complement strand
CATCAGTTCTTCGACGCCACGGAATTCCCGGCGGCGATAGCTCTCCAGCGCGTCCATGCGGGCAATCTAGGCTGATCAATACCGGTTGTCAACAAACGGCCTTCGTGTGCCAGCGCGGCGATCCCGTCTCGTTCGGTGATTGCCGGGAAATCATGATGAAAAAGGGCTTGCGCGCGCACGTTTGAAAAGTAGGGCGATATGATTTTTCACGGCAAAGCGGCCCTCAGCACATCGTCTCCCGGATGAAGCTTGTCGTAGCAGTCAGCGGCGCGTGCGGCCGGAAGAAAAGCGGTTGATCGTGAGGGTTCGGTAGAAAATAAAAGCTTTAATCACTTGCACGGACGGGCGCGTTGTCGTTAAAATCAGTGGGCGCGGTCGTACTCATTTGTCCATATGCCGCTTGACAGCATTTCAATCCTGTATGCTGCGCTTGAGATATGCTGCGCCGAAGATGGTTCCGCACCGAGAGATAACTGAAGCGGAAACTTCCTTGCCACCGAACACGCTGAGGCTGCCCCCCGGTCGCAAGTCGCCTGCGAAGAGATAAGTCGGGCTGCCTTTGGATCGAGCCGATCAATGAAAGAATGTCCAGCTTGCAAACGCTGTTTTCCTGACCACGTTAACCATTGCCCCAACGATGGTGATGCAACAGCGCATTCAATCGCGGGCGAGCCGATGCTCGACGGACGCTATCAACTGGAGCGGCGTTTAGGGCATGGCGGTATGGGCGTGGTCTTTCAAGCGCGCCATATCTTTCTCAAAACAGCGCACGCCATCAAAGTTATTCTGCCCGATCTGGTCGGCAACGACCCGATGCTCGTCACGCGCTTTCGTCAGGAGGCGCTCGCCGCAGCCGCCATTCGACACCAGAACATCATCGCCGTCACGGACTTCGGCGTCGCCCGTGGAACCATGCCGTTTCTCGTCATGGAGTTCGTCAAGGGCAAATCCCTGCATGATATTCTGGCGGCGGAAGGGCCGCTCTCGCCGGGCCGCGCTTTAGAAATTATGTCGGCGGTCGGTTCTGGCGTTGCCGCCGCACATCGCCAGAACATCGTCCATCGCGACTTAAAACCCCTGAACATTATGCTTCAGGACGACATGCCGGTTGGCGAGGCCGTCAAGGTGCTCGACTTCGGCCTCGCCAAGATCAAATCGGGAGAGTTGCTGGGCTCGTTCGTCCAGGCGAAGACGAGCGGACTGATGGGCTCGCCCTTTTACATGGCTCCTGAACAGTGGTCGGACGAAGAGCCGGATGTGCGCGCGGACATCTATAGCTTAGGCGTGATCCTCTACCAGATGCTTGGCGGTGATGTGCCGTTCAAAGGCACTGGCATCCCTTCGATCATGAAGAAGCACCTGACGGCGGCCCCGCCGACTCTGTCCTCGATGGGAGTCAATGTGCCGCCGACAATCGAGGCCGTCGTGCGACACGCGCTGGAAAAGGATGCAGACAATCGTCCGCAGACGGTTGATGCCTTCATCAACGAACTGCGCGATGCCGTGGCCCAGACTTCCGCCTCGCTGGATCGCACCTATGTCGGCAACGTCGGAGTGCAATCCGCGACCATCGTCACGCCGTCTCAATCAGCGATCTCTCGCCCGCCCGCCGTCCCGCAAGAGACCACGCTGCTGATTCACACCACCCCGCCATACTCGCGCGTCTACATCAATAATGTTTCCATCGGCAAGAGCAATGATTCGGGCGAGCTGGTACTACAGGAAGTCCAGAGCGGGACGCATCGCGTGCGTGTTGTCCACGACGGATACGCAGAGTGGGAGCGGCAGGTCGAATGCAAGGGCGGGGATTGTCGCGTTGAGGCGCAACTGCAAAGCTTGTCGCAGACCAGTATGCCGCAGATGTCGGGCGATCAGTTGGCGGGGACGATCACGGGCTCGCCTGATCAGATGCCGTCCGCCTCGATTCATTCCATCGAAGCGCAACGCCTGCGCGCACAGGCGGCAGCGCTCGAAGAGAAAGCGCGTCAGGAAGAGTCCGCACGAGTTGAACGGGAGCGCCGCGAGCAGGAGCGGCGCGAGATGGAGGAGCGCGACCGCATCGCGCGCGAGGAACTGGCGCGCGAAGATGAGGCGCGTCGCCTCGCCGAAGAAGAACGCAAACGTCTCGAAGCGGAAGCGCGCCGAAAGGCAGAGGAAGAGGCGCTACTGCTTGCCAAGGTGGATCGCAAACGAGCCGAAGAGGAAGAGCGCCAGCGCCTAGAGGAGGCCAACCGTCGCGCTGAAGAAGAGCGCAAGCGTGACGAGGAGGCCCAACGTCTTCGCGCCGAAGCGGCAGAAGCGCGCAAACAGGCAGAATCGGAGGCGCAAGAGCGCAGGCGTCTGGAGGAGGAGCGAGAGCGCGCCGAGGCAGAGGCGCGCAGGCGTACCGAAGAGGAGAAGCTGCTACGCGCCGAAGAGGAGGCCGCCAGACTTAAAGCCGAAGAGGCGGCTGCGCAAAAGCATGCCGAAGAGGAGAAGTTGCTGCGCGCCGAAGCGAAATCCGCGCATCAGCGTGCCGAGGAAGAGTCCGTCGCGCGCAAAAAGGCGGAAGACGAGGCCGCGCGCCTGCGCGCCGAACAGGAGACGCGCAAAAAGGCTGACGAAGAGAATGCGCTCAGGCGCGCCGAAGAGGAACGCCAGCGTTTCGAGGAAGCACAGCGCCTGCGCGCCGAAGCGGAGGCTGCGCGCAAGCAGGCTGAGGTGGAAGCTGCTGAACGCAAGCGTATCGAGGAGGAGCGTAAGCAGGTTGAAGCTGAGGCGCAGCGCCGTCTTGAAGAGGAGCGCAGGCGTGTCGAAGAAGAACGACAGCGCTTGGAGAAAGAACGAAAGGAGCGCGAAGAGCGAGAACGTGCCGCCAATGCAGAGCGCGAGCGCCTGGCGCGCGAGCTGAAAGAGCGCGAAGAGCAGATGGCTCGCATGGCCGCGACGAGCTATGCGCCCGATATAGACTCAACTCATCAACAGCGTCGCGGCGTTGTCACGCAGCAGATGGGCGAGAATAGTCTGGCCGATGCCACGATGGCGACCTCTTGGCAACAGCAGCAACAGCAAAGCCAGCCCGGCCTGCATCAATCGGTTGCGCCCGGCTTTGCTCCAGCCGCGCCCAAGAAATCCGCGTTGCCGATGGTGCTCGGAGCGGTGCTCGCCGTCGTCGTCCTCAGCGGCGGCATCGGAGCTTATTTCATGCTCGGCCCCAAGACAACTCCGACCGACCAACCCACGACCACGACTGAGCCCGGCAAGACCGGAGGGGGCGGCGGTTCGAATAACTCTGAGCCGAAGAGTACTAAGGCAGAGATGATGGCGATCACCGGCGGGACATTCCAATTAGGACGCAACGATGGCCCGCAGCAGGAATCGCCCGCACACTCCGTCACGGTCAGCGATTTTTCGATGGATAAAACGGAAGTGACCAACGCCGAGTACGCGGAGTTTGTCAACGAGACCAAACGCACCCCGCCGAGTCACTGGCCCGGAGGCAAAGTGCTCTCCGGTCAGGAACAATGGCCTGTCAACAACGTTACGCTCGACGATGCGAAGGCGTTTGCCGCCTGGCGCTCGAAACGCGACGGCGTGACCTATCGCTTGCCGACAGAAGAGGAGTGGGAGTACGCGGCCAGAAACGGTAGTCAGACTAATCTCTACCCGTGGGGCAACACCTGGGCCAATGATAGCGCCGTCGTCAAAGTGGTTTCGCCACAGGGGGTCGGCACTTTCCCGGCGGGTAAGAATCGCTGGGGCGTGGTTGACCTGATCGGTAACGTGTGGGAGTGGACTTCGTCGAAGGCTTCACTCTATCCGGGCAATGCGGGGACCGTGCCGAATTCGGATAAAGATCATTACATAATGCGCGGCGGCTCATATGCGAGCGAGCCATCAGGGGAGCGTGCCATCACGGCGACATTCCGCGACTGGGTTCCGGCGTCAACGAAGCACCCGACGCTCGGCTTCCGCCTCGTTCGCGCAGGCTCTTAAGGGGAACCATGCATCGTGAGGACTAGAGCGCCCGGTTAGAGCGCGATAGTCGCCTGCATTTTATCGCTCTCGTCCTTACGGCAGACCTACTCAAGTTATCGCGCGACAACGCGGCACTTCGCTCCGCCTCAAGAGCTTTGGCCCAACACACGAGCCGGTTTCTGACCCTTCCGGAATTTAATATATGAGTGAGGGCAGAGTTTCCGGAGGCGACCGGAGTGCATGAAACATTTATTCGATTTGATGAGAGGAAAGCAATGAAATCCGACAGGTTGATACGTTCCGGCTTCCTAATTAATACGCTGCTCCTTATCAGCGCGACGCTCTTGATCGCAGTGTCTGCATCAACAACATCCACTGCGCGCGCGCAGGATGTCGGCGGCGACCTGGGCGGAGCGGCTGGCATCTTCAGACCAAAGAATCCTGAGACAACCAGCCGACGACGCGCGCCGGGGATCAAGCCTCCGACTGCGGGCAGACCGACGGGGGCGACCACGCGTCGGCCATCCGGCGGTGGCGGTGGCGCTGCCGCTCGACCATCGGCAGCCGAGGCCGCAGCCTTGGAAGAGCGCGTCGAGGATGCGCTTGACGAAGGCAACGAAGCACGCGACGCGCGCAAGTACTCGCAGGCGGAGCAATCCTATCGCAGCGCCTTACAGATGAAGGCGCGTGAATGGCGTGCTGCCTATGCGCTCGGCAACGTTTATACGGATCAGCAGCGTTGGGAAGAGGCGGAGCGCTCTTATCGCCAGGCCGTGGAATGGAATCAACTATCGGCGGACGCCTACGTTGCCCTCAGCTTCGTTTTAATCCAGCCGCGTGCCGGCGGCAACAATGCTCGCAAACTCGCTGATGCGGAACAGGCCGCGCGGCGCGCTGTTCAACTGCAACCGACGAACGCGACCGCTTATGATCATCTCGGCGCGGCCCTGGAAACGCGCGGTGTGCTTTCGAGTGATACGGAGACGGCCTATCGCCGCGCCGTCGAGCTTGATCCGCAATCGGCGGTCGCACACGTACACCTTGCCCATCTTTTGAGAAAGACGAACCGCGCGAGCGAGGCCGACCCTTACTACAGCCGTGCGGTCGCGCTGGCTCAAAATGCCTCGACACTCGTTTTAATCGCCGAGACGCTGCAATCTGAAAATCGCTTCGATGATTCAGAGCCGCTGTTGCGCCGGGCCATCGAAATGGACGCGCGCCATCCGGGCGCAAACTACTTCCTCGGTCGCTCCCTGGTTTTGAAGAGGCGCTACGCGGAAGCGGAACCGCTGCTGATGCTGACCATAGAGGTGAGCCCGCGCAGCTTCGCGCCATACTACGTGCTGGGCTCTGCCTATCTGCGCGCGGAGCGTTTGGAAGACGCCGAGCGCATCCTCAACCGCGGGGCGGAATTCGGCTCTGCCGGAGATCGCAGGCTATTGGCCGGTTCATACGGATTGAGCGGCGTCGGTGATGCTTACATCAAGGTGGGTCGCCCGAAGGATGCCGTGCGCGCCTACGAACGCGCTGTCGCGCTCGACCCGGGCAACACAGAGTTGCAAGGCAAGCTGGCCGCTGCACGCACAAAGTAGGGGAATGAAAAGCAAGGATAAAGGATGAAACAAAAGCTTTAATTGAGAGGCTCAATCAAGCTTTAACTTAACGCTTCATCCTTTGATACGACGAGGTTACCGAATCATATGCAGCGCTGCCAGAAATGTGGTCGCACTTACCAGGACGATAAGCAGAAGTTTTGTACGTTCGATGGCGGACGCCTTGAGGTGGAGTCCGAGAGCGCACCGACGGTTATTGATCTCAACAGGACGATGCAATCGAGCCTGCCGCCGGGGCCGGGTGCGACTGCGCCCATCACTAATCCGCCCGTCCCCGATCTGAATAAAACCATCGCCGGTGATTCGCCCGCGACGACCTCTGAATTTCGGGGACAAGTTACAGGGCCGACGCAGCCGCCAACATCGTCGCCTGTACAGCCGCCCATCTCAGCCCCCTTGCCTACAGCGCACACTTCCCCTTCAGCGCCGCTCGCGCAGGCAACGGCCCAGCCGACGAAAAAGTCAAATAAGATGCCCTGGATTCTCGGCATCGTCGCTGCGCTCCTTCTTCCCGCTTTAGGTGCGGGAGGTTTTCTGCTCTGGTTTTTAACCGGTAAATCTGAAAAGCCGAGCGGAGGCACGACGATCAACGCCAACCCCGGCGGCAAAGCGAATGCTAATACAAGCGCCAATGCGAACGATAACGCGACGACGGCCAACGCCAACACAGTCTCCAGCCCCGCTGCTGCTGCTCCGCCCCCGCCGAACTCTGCGCGGTTCGTCAGTTCTCGTCAAAATCTAAACAGCCTGCTCGCACAGCATTACAAAGAGTTCTCGTTCTATTATCCGAGGTCTTGGACGCTCAACTCACAGGCGGCTGTAGAGTCTTCCACCAACTACGTCAAGGTCGAGCGACTGATGCCTCCTAATTTTACGCAGGAGGAGTTCGCCGTCAGTTATTACGATAGTAAGGGGACGCTCGAAACTGATCGGGATGTCTTTCCAGTGCTTATCGAAAAGCTGAATTCCAAGTTCTCAGCGGGCTACCCTGAGTACCGGAAGATTTCCGAAGGGGAGACGAAAATCAACGGCATTGACGGCTACGAGTTGCGCTATGAAGGCCTGTCGCGTGGGACAGCGAAGGGCGACATCAATCTCTGGGGGCGCGTCATCTTTCTGCCGCCGGGAGTCGAAGGCGATAAAAATGGTGTGACGCTCCTGATCTTTACGACCTCGATTGCGCCGGAGTTGAAGAGCATAGATGATGTCGGCGTGCGAGGCGAGTTGCCTATGATCTTAAACTCATTCAAGCTGGGCCAGTGAGAAAGCAGCGCCTCGGCTTTTGAGAACTTTGTGTTTTGAGCTTCGGGGTCTTTCATCTCAATCGAGAACCCAAAGGACTCGAAACCGGAATACCCGAATACAAAAATTTTAACAAGGTGAAGCCCCATGAAGATTGTCATGTCAGAAGAGAGCAACGGGCAACAGAAGCCCGAACGCTCATACGAGCGCCCTATCGTCAAAATCGGACGTGATCCGGCTGAGTGCCAGGTCGTCTTCAATCAGACGGAATGGCCGATGGTCTCGCGCCGTCACGCCGAGATTCGCCTCAAGGATGGGCGCTACCTGCTCGTTGATACTAATTCGAGCTTCGGCACTTACCTCGACGGCCAGCGCATCACCGAGCCGACGGAGATTCGTGAAGGCGCACGCGCACAGTTTGGCGCGGGCGGCCCCATCATGCGCGTCACGCGTATTGAACAGGATCAACCCGCGCCCGCTTCCGTGGATTTCGCCGAAATGGAGACGCGCCGCGATCTGTTGCCAAGCGAGCAACCCGTAGCCGCGCAGCCTCCGCCTCCGCCGCCCAGAGCGGCTCAGCCGCCGCCGCCGCAACAACCCCCGCTTCCTCCTCCTGCCAAGCCCGTCGCCGCGCCAAGGCCCGCCGCAGCAGCATCGCAGCCCGCCTTTATCGAAATCGTCCGCAGCGCGACGGGCAATCTTGAGCGCGTACAGATCACAAAGGATGTGACACTGCTCGGGCGCGACCCCGCGACGGACGTGGCGATTGAAGCGTCGGCTGCCGTCGTCTCTCGTCGCCACGCCGAGGTTCAACGTCGCGACGGCCAGTTCGTGCTCGTTGATAACGGCAGCTTTAACGGCACGCTTCTCAACGAACAGCGTATCACCACCCCTACGCCGCTCTACGACGGAGATCGCATACAGCTTGGCATGGGTGGGCCTATCCTGCGCTTCGTTGATCCCGCGCACCCGGCCCCTGCCGGAGCGCAAAGCTCCGGACAGCGCGCCATCGCGGGTGTCGGCGCACAGGCGGTCGCACCCCTAACTCCTGTCTCCGGCCCGCTCGCCGAAGTCGCAGGCATGCACACGATGGTCGTCAAGAGCGGCTCCGGCTCGCTTCAGCCGCAGAAGCCTGCCCCCGGTTCAACCGGCGGCCTGCAACCGCAGCCTCAGCTTCTGATGCAGATCAGGTTTGACGGCAAGCAGCAGCTCACGATTGGCCGCGCACAAGATAATGATATTCACCTCGACGGCCTGCAAATCTCCAATCATCATGCGCGCCTATTGAACGCGGGCGGCCAGATCATCATCGAGGATGTCGGCTCGACCAACGGCGTCTATATCAACGGCACGCGCATCACTGGGCGTCGTCCCGTGCAGAATCGCGACATCGTGCAGGTTGGCCCATTCGTCCTTCAGGCTGACCCGCAGCGCGGCGTCGCCATCTTCGATACACGCTCGAAGACGCGCATTGATGTGATAGACATCACCAAGGAAGTAGCCAACCGTTCGGGCGGCGGCATGATCAAGCTCTTGGACGATGTTGACCTGACGATTCAGCCCAACGAGTTCGTCGGACTTCTTGGCCCATCCGGCGCGGGCAAGTCCACGTTGATGGATTCGATGAACGGCATGCGCCCCGCCACAACCGGGCACGTGCTGATTAATAATCTTGATCTTTACCAGCACCTTGACTCCCTCAAACAGTCCATCGGATATGTTCCGCAGGACGACATCATTCACCGCGAGTTGACGGTCTATCGCACCCTCTACTACGTCGCTCGTCTGCGTCTGTCGCGCGACGTGTCAACTGCGGAGATTGACCAGATCGTCAACGAGGTGATGGATGTGACGGGACTCGCGGAGCGCAGAGATGTGCCTGTGGGCCAACTCTCCGGCGGCCAGCGCAAACGCGTCTCCATCGCCGTCGAGCTGATCACCAAACCTTCCGTCATCTTCCTGGACGAGCCGACATCGGGTCTCGATCCGGCGACCGAAGAGAAGATCATGAAGCTCTTTCGGCAGATCGCCGAATCGGGACGAACCGTTATCCTCACAACGCACGCGATGGAAAACGTCAAGCTCTTTGACAAAATCGTGGTGATGATGCGGGGCAAGCTCGTTTTCTACGGCGCTCCGCAGGAGGCCCTGGCGCACATCAAGGCCGACAGCTTCAAAGACCTCTACGACAAGCTGGAAGCTCCGATTGACGATCAGATCGCGAAGATGCAGCCGTTGCCGCCCAATGCGACCAAAGAGCAGAAGTCGGGCTTCAAGAAACAGAGGGAGCAGATTGCCGAGGCGGTCGCCGAAGAATGGAAGCAACGATTCCGGCGTACGCCGCAGTACCAGCGCAACATCGTGCAGCCCTTAAGCGGTCTGCGTCGCGACCAGCCGGCGGTCGCACCGGCCAAGCGGCGTCCGACTGTGACGGATTCTGTCAGGCAGTCGGCAACGCTCGCGCGCCGCTATATGGAAGTTCTGGGGCGCGACAAGTTCAATCTGTTGATCCTGTTCGGCCAGTCTCCCATCGTGGCATTTCTTCTTTACCTGGTGGTGGGCCATGACGTTCCGCGCGACTTTCCGTTCTTCGTGCTCGCGCTCGTCGCCGTCTGGTTCGGTACTTCCGTCGCCGCGCGCGAGATCATACGCGAACGGGCCGTCTATAACCGCGAGCGCATGGTCAACCTCGGACTCCTGCCATACGTCGGTTCGAAGCTCTTCGTGCTCTCGCTGATCGTCGGCGTGCAATGCGTCCTGCTGTTCGGCACGGTCAAGCTGTTCGATCTCGCCGGAATGATGAAATTGCAGGGCTATCTGTTCGGCCTCCCGCAGTTGATCACCATGATCCTGACGGGAATAGTTGGCATCTCGCTCGGTCTTTTTATCTCCGCGCTGGTCAAGACCTCTGAGATGGCGACGAGCCTTGTGCCGCTCATCCTGATTCCGCAGATTCTTTTCTCCGGTCTGGTCGGCGTACCTGCGGGAACAGCCAAGCTCGTCGGCCTCATCATGCCGGCGACCTGGGCTTTCGACGAGATGAAACGTCTATCGGGCCTGGATACTTTGCGCGAAGAGGGCTCGGAGAAGGATGGTACTAACGAAGGTCGCGGTCTCTATAAGCACATCGAGGACTTGAACGACAAGAACATCAGCCGAGCCCGGCGCGACATAGAGAACTACAAGAAGACTGCGGAAGATAATTCCGCCGACTTCGAGAAAAAGATGAACGACTACATTCTCAAGTTGAGAGCGGGCGAAACCGGAGCCGTGCAGCCCGAAGCACCGAAGCTTGGCGATGCGCCGACCGTCCCCGAAGCGGAGAGAATACCTGACGACCTGAGCAACTACGTGGACTTTCTGCACCCGTGGGGCAACATTCTTCTTAACCCCATCGTGCTTCTTATCATGTTCTTCGGATTGCTCACCGCGACCATCATCGCGCTTAGATCGCAGGACATCGGATGAGGTCTTTTCCAGAACTTACTTGAACGGAAGGCGCGAGAATTGTAGCCCACGGAAGCCTTGCCCGTGGGCTACAGGATTTTTACAGCCGGGCGACGTGAGCCTCTGGATTTCGAGACGGTTGCGTAGCTTGACTTGCCGCGGGCAAGCCACGATATTTACGAAGAACTTTGAGAATGCCCCACTGCTTGCGGTGGGGATGAATCAGTCTTCGCGCTTGGGTTTCCAAAGGGGCGCAGCATCCCTTTGGTCAAGGGTGGGGTGAATGCCCCACCTGCGAAGG
>JBKKAL010000128.1:0-6377 GCA_046714695.1 Pyrinomonadaceae bacterium | reverse complement strand
GGGATGAATCAGTCTTCGCGCTTGGGTTTCCAAAGGGGCGCAGCATCCCTTTGGTCAAGGGTGGGGTGAATGCCCCACCTGCGAAGGCGAGACGTGCGGCATGTTTTTAGCCGCCGTCGAGTTTACTGGTTCTCCATTATCTCCGTTCGCAAATCATAAATGGCAAGCACTAAACTGATAACACCCAGTGAAATGCCCGTACAAACTATGGCTATGCCACGGCTGGCTCCTATTATGAAATTGTAGCCATCTCCGCTTACTTCACGAGGCGCGCTCCACGCCATAAACAGACCAAGAAAAGTAATGAAGATAGCCAGAGCCAGACAGATAATTGATCCAAGTCTTAGTGGTGGCAGTGATGAATCAACTTTTCGCTGCACTGGTTGAGGTGGGGGGGGCGAGAGAACAACAGGCTCAGGAGTAATAGGCTCATTAACGTGATTCATAAGATTGCCTCATGATAAGATTTTCTCGTTGATAGGGACGCTGGGATTATTACTACTTCACATCCGAAATTACAAGATCGTTGGACTAAGAAGCTGCGAAATATGTGTGTGTGACACTATCTGTGAAACCCCTTTCAGCTGTAAGTCAGTGTCCACTTAGCACAAGAACATTCCCCTTATGTTTTTTGGCATTAACTGCTGGAAAGTTTAAACAGCCCTGGCTTGCATTGGTCTAGCTAATCAGCATTCGCTATGAGTCCAGGCTTGAGAATTCTTTGACTTAAACCAACAGCTTCGTAACGCGCAAACCTTGCTTCACCTTGAGCACCACAGTCCCATGGTTGCGGCATATTAGAGCTCAACTCACCACTGAAAAGCCGATCCTCTTCCGTTGTAACGATGATCGCAAAGCAAAGACGATTCAGAAACTCAAACACCTCGGTCTCGCTAAGTACCTTGGGAGATTCGAGCAAGCACTTGAGCAGCATCTTCCTCGGGACCGCGTGCTCGTGGCGCAACCCAGTGCCGCGTTTCCCATTCGCCTCCCATCGGGCTAGGGCGTCAACAGTGTGCATTTGGTGAGCGCAGTCGTACTTGAGCTTGTCGCGGCCCGCCTCGCCGGCATCGTTGATTCCGTCTGCCGTCCAGCACCACAACAAGGAATCGATCAGGAAACGTGCGATGCGCCTCATCGGGTTCCCGGCTTCTCGCGCTACCACAGCGAGCCGCGCGATCTCGGCGGCGATGAACTGTTTATGCACGTCGTTCAGAGGACGGTAGCTTTTCGTCCTTGAACGCTTGATCGGCTCCTTTTTGAGTGAGCCAGTATGGAGGGATTGGGACGGACCGTGATCAACGATCACCACGGTGTCGGACGATGGCACCTCGAAATGAAGGACGTGGCCAGACTCTAATCCGAGTACCCTGTACAACTCACCCAGGCCCTTGATCCCGTGCCCTTTGTTCAACGTAGCTTCAACGGAAAACTCAGGCAGCTCGGCCACTCGAACAGTGATGGGGCCTGGCGACATGCCGTTTTCCCGTACAGCCCTCGCCCCGATGTTGATCACACTGGCGGAGACATAAGTAGGTGGAATCCTTATCTCGTAGCGAACTGCCATCTAAGCATCCTCCAGGTTTAATCAATGATAACTCAACTCTCAGAAGATTTGGCACACAACTGGCACACAAAGCAAAAAGGGCAGCTCAAAGGCTGCCCGTAAACTATAGATATAAATGGAGGCGGCGATCGGAATCGAACCGATGAATAAAGGTTTTGCAGACCTTGCAAGGCTTTAAATGTGGAATGGTATGGAGTGATACTGAGTTATATCGGCTGATAAATCAAGGATTTAGTTATTGACCTGTTACTCAGTATCACTCAGGGTTATTCAGGAGGGGGCACAAAAAGGGCCACAGTCAAAATCGAAAAGGGAAGAGAAGGATGCGGCGCGTGCCGCGCTCTTACCTTACAGCATGGATTTAGCCTCTTATGTAACTTTTGCCATTGTTAGTTCGCTCCCTACTGCACGACGATCTTCCCGCGCAGCATCCCCATCCCGCAAGTGAAGTTGAACGCGCCCGTCTTCTCAGGCGTGAACTCGATTGTGACGGGGCTGTTGAGCGGCAGCTCGCGTCGGATGTTGTACTCCGGGAGCACGATCTCTGTGCCGCATGCCCCTTCAACTTGTCGCACGAAGGTGACGCGCGCCGCAATGCCCCGCCGCAGGCTGAGGCTGTTCGGTTGGTAGCCGTTACTGTTCAGCTTTACGGTTACGGACTGAACGGCACTCGCGCTCCGCTTAGTACGATTTGACTTGCGCCTCTGCGCCCCGTCCAGTGCTTCCGGAAACGTGGTTACCGCCGCCAGCAGCGTGCAGACTGCTACTATTGCTATTCTGTTTCTCATCGTTCTTTACCTCTCTATGTTTGGAATTACACTAATTTGCATCCGGCATGCCAGAGGGTAAAGAGGCTGAAGCCAAAGTTTTATTAAGGCTAATGAGATAGAAACATATCAGTGGTGGGCGCTGAAACAGATGTGTGTCTCAAAGTTGTATCAAGTGAAACAATTTATGAGACGTATGTTAAAACCAATTGACTGTTTCGAGACGTATTTATCAGAAAGATGGACGGATAGTTGAATTAGCAGTTATGTCCAAAGGCTATGTACTGGGAACGCTCCGCGCTATGAAGCATGTGCCGCGCGAGTTGAACGACGAGTAGAAGAAACACTTTGGGCTTTATCTCATTAGGCAGTGGCGCCCCTTGAGGAGCGACGTAACATGACTGAGTTGAAACGCGCAACCTTTGAACGCAGGCGGGCTGATGATGCTTTACGTGAAAACGAATCAGTGTATCGCAGCCTAGTCGAATCCTTGCCGGCCATCGTCTATCTGGCCGAGCCGCAACCCCCGTATTCACCTATTTACGTTAGCCCGAGTATCGAGGCGCTCGGCTATCCGCTCGACGAGTGGTTCAAACGCCCGGATTTATGGGTGAGTCTGCTTCATGCCGAAGACCGCGAGGGGGTGCTCAAAGAGACTACAGCCGCGATGGCTGCCGAGCGGGAGAACGACTATGAGTACCGCATTGTCGCCCGTGACGGGACGGAGCACTGGGTTCACGACCGCGGGCGATTCGTTCTCGATGAAAATGGAAAACCGTTCTGCTGGCAGGGCGTGATGCTCGACATCACCGAGCGCAAGCTAGCGGAAGCGCGACTCACCGTAATGCATCAGCGGCTCGAAGAGAGCCACGACGACATGTTGTCGATTCTCAATCAACTGCGTTTGGGTGTCGTGATGTTGAATGAGGACGGGCGCGTCCTGTTTCTCAGCCAGACTGGTCAGAGTCTTCTCGGAAAGAGCATGGAGGAGGCTCTGGGAAAACACTGGGAAAAGGTGTGTCGCTTTGAAGAATCGGACAAAGTCCAATTGCAGGCGATGCTCAAACTCCTTCCTGAAGAGCGCACCAAAGTCCCGGTTCACATCAAATCTTCGGCAAAGGGATGCTGTTGGCTGGAAGTTGACGTGCAGGATGATCCGCGCGATTCACGAAGGAAAAATCTTTTCCTATATGATGTCTCCGATGTCTATGATCTACGACGCCTGCTCGATGAAAAAGCGCAGTTTCAAGATTTAGTTGGTAAGAGCAAGCCGATGCAGGTTGTCTATCAGCAGATTCAGGATGTTGCGCAGTTAGACGCCGTCGTCTTAATCGAGGGCGAGACGGGAACGGGCAAGGAGTTGGTGGCACGTGCGATTCACTTCTTAAGCCAGCGGCGGAGCAAACCATTTATCGCCATCAATTGTGCAGGCCTCAGCGAGTCGGTGCTGGCAAGCCAGCTTTTCGGGCATAAACGCGGGGCCTTCACCGGCGCTATTGCGGATCACATGGGACTGTTTGAAGCGGCCAACGGCGGAACGCTCTTGCTTGACGAAATCGGTGATATGCCGATTGTCTTGCAAACCAGTTTGCTGCGCGTTCTTCAGGAAAAGGAGATCACACGTCTCGGCGAATCCAAACCGCGAAAGATAGACGTGCGGGTGCTTGCCGCCACCCAACACAACCTGCGCGAAGAAATCGCCAAGGGCAATTTTCGCTCCGACCTGCTTTACCGGATTCGGGTGGTTAGAGTCGGGCTGCCGCCTCTTTGCGACCGCCGCGAAGATATTCCTGTGCTCGCCGGATCATTTCTGGCTCAATACCGCGTGACTTTTGATAATCCCGTGCAAGGTATCAGCGATGAAGCGATGAGGATTTTGCTTGAATACTCTTGGCCCGGCAATGTCCGCGAGTTAAAGAGTGCCATTGAGGTCGCCGTCATCTGCTGTAAAGGAGTGATTATTCAACCCGACGACTTACCTCTTGAACTGTTCGAATCAAACGACCGCCAAACGCTGCTCAGCGATAATTCTCAGCCTGATGAGAAGCAGTTATTACTCGCTGCCCTTGAGCGCGCTGGCGGCAATCGCAGCACCGCAGCGCGCCTGCTCGGTATCAGCAGGGCAACGCTTTACCGCCGGCTCGCCAGCCTCGACATAACAATCAGTTAATAGTTCGTCCGGGTGTCTCATCTGAGACAGCCTTGAGGTTTGTTTGAGACAGCATTCATGTCTCACGACACATCTCCGCTGCTCAGTGCCCCCCGCTAAATCTACGGGCAATGGCAACTTAAGTTGCGCGCTGCGCTTGGCACATGATGTGCCCTATTGCAGGAGCATCGAAATCCCCCTGACCTGTATGTATAGGCAAGATTGAGTATATGAGGATAGCACTATGTCTAAAAAAGAAAAGAAAAATGGATCGGAGTTGGGTAGGCGGGAATTACTTAAATTGGGCGTTCTAGCGGGTGCGGCTGTTGTTATTACCTCGAAAAAAAGCCGCGCGCAAACTCGTGACACCCGGGATAGCTGGAACATCAATGGCGTGCAAAGTCCGCCGACCACACCATTCATAGTTCCGCTTACCATCCCTCCCGCTGCGCAGCCAGTCGCGCAACTGAATCCTGCACCGAGTGAATTTCCGGTTGCCGGTGAAGCGTTCCGCGCGCCGCATCAGAGATGGAACGAGTTTCAGCCGCAGAAACTATACGAAATACGACAGCGTCAGGCACCCCATAGTTTTCACCCGGAGCTACCCACACAAAACATCTGGGGCTTCGACGGCATCACCCCCGGCCCGACGTTCTATGCAAGGTATGGCGAACCCATAGTCGTGCGCAATCACAATAACCTGCCGGCAAATCACGTCGGCTACGGGATTCCCTCAATCATCACGCACCTTCATAACGGGCATACGCCGTCGGAGAGCGATGGCTTCCCGGGCGATTTTTACGAGGTCGGAGAATTCAAGGATCACCGCTATCCGAACGTCCTTGCCGGCTACGATGCGTTCCCCGCTACTAAGGGCGATCCGCGCGAGGCGATGGGCACGCTCTGGTACCACGACCACCGCGTTGATTTCACCGCGCCAAATTCTTACAAAGGATTGGCTGGTTTCTATCTTCTCTTTGATGATAAGGACTCAGGCAATGAGAATGACACCAATCCCGCCGCCTTTCGATTACCGAGCGGACAGTACGACGTTCCGCTCATGTTCAGCGATAAGGTGTTCGATGCGAACGGGCAATTATTCTTCGACCAATTTAATATGGACGGCATCCTCGGCGATAAATTTCTGGTGAACGGCAAGATTCAGCCGTATTTCAAGGTCGCCCGACGCAAGTATCGCTTCCGCTTGTTGGATAGCGGCCCCTCGCGCTTCTACGAATTCTTCCTGAGCAATGGTCAACCGTTCACCCAAATCTCGAACGACGGGAATTTATTGCCTGCGCCGCTCAGCGTTCAAAGCATCCGGCTGTCCGTAGCAGAGCGCAAGGATGTCATTATCGATTTCTCCAAGGCTCAGATCGGCGACCGAATTTTCCTTGAGAACCGATTGTCGCAAACAGACGGGCAGGGGCCGGACGGTCTTGTGTCGCAAAGCGAGGCCACACAAATTCTACGCTTTGATGTGGATCGTGATGCGCCTGACCCGAGCCGGATTCCCACCGCGCTTCGCACGCTGCCGCCGGTCAATCTCAATGAAGTGGTGAAAACACGCACGTGGGTCTTCGATCAGCAGAATGGCGTGTGGGTCGTTAACAACAGAATCTATAATGTCAACCGGGTTGACGCCACTGTCAAGAGGGGCACTGCCGAGAAGTGGATTATCAAGAACGGCACCCGTCGCTGGCACCACCAGATCCACATTCACTTTGAGGAGTTTCAAATTCTCTCACGCAACCGTAACCCGCCTTCGGTGCAGGAGAAATCAAGAAAGGACGTGATGGAGCTACAGCCTTTTGAGCAGATAGAAATCTTTATGCGGTTTAGAGACTTCACGGGAAGGTACGTCATGCACTGCCACAACACCATCCACGAAGAC
>JBKKAL010000127.1:0-19190 GCA_046714695.1 Pyrinomonadaceae bacterium | reverse complement strand
ATTTACGTGCCCGTCGGCCCAGCCCTTAAAAATGCCCCTTGCCGATGGTTGATCCTTCAGACAAGGACGCGCGCTCAGAGGTTAAGTGCCAGTCTCCCAACTGGAGAGGTATTCGACCTGTTCCGCCGTCAAGGCGTCTATCCCGATGCCAAGCGCGCGCAGCTTCAGACTGGCGATCTCCGTATCGACCTCCTGCGGCAGGACATGCACGCCGGGCTTCAACTCGCCCCGCTTCTTAACCAGATATTCGACCGAGAGGGCCTGATTCGCAAAACTCATATCCATCACACTGGCCGGATGACCCTCTGCCGCCGCGAGGTTGATAAGGCGGCCCTCACCCAGGACTATAATACGATTGCCAGTCGAGCGTACCTTGTACTCCTCGACAAAGGGGCGCAAGGTCGTGGGCGGCTCCGACATGTCGCGCAGCCCCAGCAGATTTAGTTCGAGATCGAAGTGGCCGCTGTTACAAACGATGGCGCCATCCTTCATGCTGGCGAAATGTTGAGCGTCTATAACATGGCGGTTGCCTGTCACGGTGACGAAAATATCCCCCACAGCGGCCGCCGCTGCGATGGGCATCACACGGAATCCGTCCATCACAGCCTCTACGGCTTTGATCGGGTCGATCTCCGTCACCACCACGTTGGAGCCCATTCCGCGCGCACGCATGGCCACGCCCTTCCCACACCAGCCGTACCCCAGGACGACCAGTGTGCGTCCAGCCAAAAGAATATTGGTAGCGCGGATGATGCCATCGAGCGTGGATTGTCCCGTGCCATAACGATTGTCGAAGAAATGCTTGGTCTGAGCATTGTTGACGGCCATGGAAGGGAAGGTCAGGACGCCTGCGGCTTCCATGGCGCGCAGGCGTACGATTCCTGTAGTCGTCTCCTCGGTCGAACCGATGATTTGGCTGACCTGCGCCGCGCGCTCTTTGATTAAGGTGGCGACAACGTCCGACCCGTCATCTATGATCACTTCGGGTTGGAAGTCCAGGGCCGTGCGCACATGCCTGTTATACGTCTCAGTCGTCTCGCCTTTGATCGCATAGACGGGTACTCCCCAGTCTGAGACCAGGGAGGCGGCCACATCGTCCTGCGTCGAGAGCGGATTGGAGGCGATGAGAACGGTCTCGGCGCCCCCCGCCTGGAGCGCTCGCACAAGATTGGCCGTTTCCGTTGTGACGTGGGCGCAGGCCACCAACTTCACCCCGCGCAAAGGCTGTTCTGCGGCGAAACGCTCGCGGATCAAACGCAAAACCGGCATCTCGCGTTCGGCCCACTCGATTCTGAGTTTTCCGCCGCGAGCGAGCGAGAGGTCTTTGACGTCGCATTCAATTGAACGTGTCGCACTCATTAGTTATAATTCCTCATTTAAGGTAATAGATTAGATTAGGCCACATAAATCGCTGACTGTAGATGTTTAGCGTGTGTAGCTAAATACCAGCCGCTGCCCGCAGAGTTTCAGCTTTACCCGTCGCCTCCCAGGTAAAGCCTTCTCCATCGCGACCGAAGTGGCCGTAAGCAGCCGTCTCTTTATAAATCGGACGGCGTAGTTGCAAGTCCTCTATAATCCCGCGCGGGGTCAAGTTGAAATGCTCGCGAATAAGCGTTGCCAGCGTGCTTTCGCTGATGCGACCCGTCCCGCCCGTATCCACGAGCACGGAGACGGGGTCGGCGACACCTATGGCGTATGCCAGTTGAACCAGGCAGCGGTCTGCGAGTCCAGCGGCGACAATGTTTTTGGCAGCATAGCGCGCCATATAAGCCGCAGAGCGATCCACCTTCGTAGGGTCTTTACCGGAGAACGCGCCCCCGCCGTGCGGTGCATAACCCCCGTAGGTATCTACAATGATCTTGCGGCCGGTCAACCCTGCGTCGCCCTGCGGGCCTCCCGTCACGAAGCGTCCCGTGGGATTGATGTGATATTTCGTATCTTTGTCAAGCAATTCGGGGGAGATTGTGCGGTCAATGACGCGCTCCCGTATCTCTGCGCGCAGTTGCTCGTTGGTAACTGAAGGGTCATGCTGGGAAGAGATCACAACAGCATCTACTCTGAAGGGTCTGCCGTCGCGATACTCCACGCTGACCTGTGATTTACCGTCCGGCCGTAGGTAGGGCAGGTCACCGGATTTGCGTGCCCGTGTAAGGCTTTGTGAGAGCCTGTGGGCCAATTGTATGGGCAGCGGCATCAGCTCCGGCGTTTCGTTGCAGGCAAAGCCGAACATCAATCCCTGATCTCCGGCCCCGCCCGTATCGACGCCCATAGCGATGTCCGGCGATTGCGTGCCGACGGCCGATAAGACGCTGCAAGTGTCACAATCAAAGCCGTATTTGGCCCTTGTATAACCAATCTCTCGAATCGTTTCACGTGCCACTTTTGCAAAATCAACGCTTGCGGTAGTGGTAATTTCACCGGCGATAACGACCAGGCCTGTCGTGACCAGGGTTTCGCATGCGACGCGCCCCGTCGTATCCTGTGTTAACACGGCGTCAAGAACGGCGTCCGAGATTTGATCCGCAATTTTATCCGGGTGACCCTCCGTGACCGACTCGGAGGTGAAGAGGTAACTACCTTCTGTACTCAAAAGCGCGCTCCTTCTATTGCGTCTGTAAATTATAGCACTTTGCAAATAGCACTTTGCAATGGGCAAAAGACCGCGTAATGTATCAGTCGTCGCTGGGTGTGTCAAGCCGTAAACCAGTATTCGGAATAGCATGAGTACATAATATATATTATCGGACGCGGTGGATCTGTGCTTCTATTGTCCCCTAGGAGATCTTATTGTAAGTCATTTATTACACTTCCTTTTCCCAAGGTAAATATAGGTCGCTATAAGCCGCTCAGCTTGACTCCAACAAACACATCCCCTAAAGTGCCCTCTTTAATAGATTCTTTTTGAATTCAGCCCATCAAAGGTTTGCCTGGATGCCAGTAAAAATAGAGGATCATACGGGCGTAAAGCAGCCACGCCAAACGCCAAAATATATCGAAGCGATTTTGGAGAGCCTGCCCCGTGAACACTTGCGCGGGTTAGAGAGGTTACGTCTGGTGGATCAGATCACAGACCCACGCCTTAAGACAACAATAAAGCCGGGCACAAATCTGCCGGGGCTATATCATCCGCGCCAGGGGAAACAGCAAGCATGGATGGAGGTTGCTGTCGGAACGCTTTTACCTCGCTCACAGCCTCTTTTGAAGAGGGTTGTTCCAAGGCTCTCTTTTAAAGGCAATCTGGCAGCCGTGATCTTTTCGCTCGTTGGTCAGCATTATTATCTAACCCTGCGGCATTCAATCAAGCGAGGTCAACTGGAGATGGCCGTGCGCACTTATACGGAGAAACAGTTGCGCCGCTGGCAAGAGCAACAACATTCATTCCGGGCACGCCTCTTCAAGCCCTTGCAACCTACCCTGGAGCGTTGGGGGCGCGCTTTACAAAAGCGCGCTGCTAATGAAAAAAAGAGGAACCAGACCGCTCGTTCCTGAACTTTATTCCCTTTTCGATTTTTGACACGACAAGTCAAGGACGTTATCGGACGCGGGGTATTAGAGGGTTTTCTCAAGATTCTCAATAGCCGCGCGCAGGGCTGAGACTACCTCTTTTGCCTCCACATGGGATCGGCGAAAACGTAATTCCAACTTGTAATCTTTGTTTGGTGAGGCGTAGCGATAAGTAAAAGGCGCGACCGCCTTTACGGCACGGCCCCCGATGGAACTCATCCGTCTCGCCTGCCTCGCGTCATCCCGCGTCATCCCGCGAGACGCTATATCTTCGGCCATCCTCAACATAGATGTTTCATCCGGCTGGCGGACGATCTGCAGCAGCAGCGATTTGGTGTTGATGTCGGCGCGCCGACATCGCTCCCTAATCCCCTCCGGCAGCGCCGCCACCGAGAGCGCCTCAGTTATGCTGCTGCGGCTTTTCCCAACCTTGTGCGCTACCTGCTCATGCGTATAACCGAACCGCTCGCAGAGTGCGCGCAAACCGTCGGCCTCCTCCCAAGCGGTCAAATCCTTGCGCTGCATGTTTTCGATCAACGCGATCTCTGCCACAGCGCGGTCATCCACATCCATCTCTATACAAGGCACCTCTCGCAGTCCAGCAGCACGCGCCGCCCGCCAGCGCCTCTCCCCTGCTATAATCATCCATCGCCCGCTTAGTCTGGAGGGTTTTACCAGCAGAGGCTCTAATACTCCCTTTTCTTTGATTGAAGAGGTCAACTCGGTTAAATCTCCTATCTCGACGCGCGGCTGCTCCGGGTTGGGGTCTAGTTTGTCGAGCGCAATCAGACGGCCCACAGGTGTCGGACGATGTTGCGCCAGTTCCTCAACGTAATGCGCATCATGACGCATGCTCAAGCCTGACGGTAACCCTCTTTTAGACACGGCTGATCACCTCTTCGCAAAGTTTGGCATATTCGTTGGCCCCAGATGAGTGTGGGGCGAAGGTAAAGATGGACTCTTTATAAGCGGGTGACTCTTCCAGTCTGACGCTCTTCGTAATCACGGTTTCAAATAACTTTGAGCCAAAAACACGCTGGATCTGCTCATAAACTTCGCGCGCCAACGTCGTCCTCTTATCGTGCAATGTAACGACCACCCCTAAAACTTCCAGATTCGGATTGGGACGTCCCTTGACCTTTTCTATCGTTTCCAGCAGATCATCAGTCCCCTCAAGCGCAAAATAAGAAGACTGTATAGGGATCAAAACGTGCGTCGCTGCGACAAGCGCGTTGACCGTAATCAGACCGAGAGTGGGCGGCGTATCTATGATGATCACATCGTACCGAGCGCGCAAAGGCTCCAGACGATCTTTGAGGCGGAAGGGGGCATCAAAATCGCCCACCAACTTCGATTCCAACTTAGCCAGGTTGATGCGGGCCGGAATAATATCCAGCCCCTTGACAGGGGTTTTATATATGAGGGGGTCCGTACTTCCCTCCCCGTCCATCAACAGGTCATAGGCGGATTGCTCGACCGTCTGCAGGTCCAGAAAAGTGATGGAACTGTTGGCCTGCGGGTCAAGATCAAGAAGCAAGACCATTTTGCCGCGCCGCGCAAATGCCGCCGCCAGGTTGATGGCCGTGGTGGTCTTACCCACACCGCCTTTCTGATTTGCAATAGCGATTACCATCAAACCGCGCTTCCATCAAATATTATTGGTGCGGTGCGTAAATTCTCACCCCTAACAGTTCAAAATCCTTTGAGCCGGACGCTCACATTGGTAAGTCGCCTGCCTCGCCAATGACATCGGGCCACTCCTCATCCTCATCCAGGGCTTCCGCTTCAGACTCCTCCCCGCTGGTCACTGTATTGCGCGAAGCGCGTATCACATCCATATCCACAAAGATTGGGCAATCTGCGCGTAAAGCCAGCGCAATGGCATCCGAGGGGCGCGAGTCCAGCATCAGGGCAGTACCGTCGCCGGCGCGCATCTCTATCACGGCAAAAAATGTGTTGTCGCGCAGTTCCGTCACGACCACCCTTTCCACGCTGGCTCCCATCTCGACGATCAGATTTCGTAGTAGATCATGCGTCATGGGCCTTTGTGGGGCAATCTTTTCTATCTCTAGAGCGATGGCGTTGGCCTCATATGCCCCGACCCAGATCGGCAGCATCGTCTCGCTATTGACGTCCTTGAGGATAATGATCGGCGTTCCGCTATTGGGATCCATCATCAAAGCCCTAATTTTAACCTCTATTTCCATGGCTACACCTCATCCAATACTTTAGGATATGGGAGTTGCTGGGCCAACGATCTCGCCGTAGAGGCTATTGGTTTTCGCCTGTGTGATGCGGACATTCATTATCTGCCCCTTGAGGGCCTCGCTCCCTGGGAAATTTACGACCTTCTGGCACGCCGAGTGACCCGTCATATCTAGTTCGGACTTAGCGCTTTCGCCCTCCACCAGCACTTCAACTTGCCGACCGACGTAACCCTGATAAATTACGTTCTGTTGCTCTCGTTGTAATTGTTCAAGTGCAAGAAAGCGCGCCGTCTTCTCCTGCTCAGGGATATTATCCGCCGAGTGCGCGGCGGCGGGTGTTCCAGGCCTCTCAGAGTACTTGAATATATAGAGCCCATCGTATTGACAATGCTCCACTAAACGCATCGTATCTTCAAACTCCTGGGCGGTCTCGCCGGGGAAACCAATGATGATATCGCTCGTCAGCGCCAGAGCACGCCTGGCTTGCCTGATCGTGTCAACACGCCTCAGGTAATCTGCGACCTTGTAACCCCTGCGCATAGCACGCAGTACACGGTCGTTTCCAGACTGGACGGGCAGATGTACCCAGTTACACAAATTCTCATGCTCATCCATGGCGAAAACTATATCCGCATGGAAATCCCTGGGAAAAGAGGTCGTAAATTTGATTCTCTCAATTCCAGTCGCGGCGACAGCGCGAAGGAGTCTGGAGAACGCAGTTGCTCCGGGAAAATTCTTGAGTCCATCTTCAACCCGCGGGCGATAACTGTTGACATTTTGCCCGATCAGTTGCACTTCACGAAAACCCTGCGCGCGTAGATTGCGAACTTCCGACACAATCTCTGCGGCTGAGCGACTTCGCTCGCGGCCACGCGAAAAAGGGACAATACAGTAGGAGCAAAACTTATTACAGCCCTCTATGATGGGGATGAAGCCGACGTAGGGCGAGTGGCGCTCGACCAAAGAAACGTTCCAGGACTCCCCCTCCCCGCGCTCTCCCAGATCGAGGGTTCTCTCTTCCCCACCAAGCGCCCTCTCTATCAGGGTCGGCAGACGGGCGGTCGCACGCGTCCCGGCAACCAGACGAAGCGCCGGGGCGTGATCGAACAGGGCAGCTCCCTCTAGCTGACCGACACATCCCATCAGGCCCATCAGGGGCTCGCGCCCAGAGCGCAAACGACCTATATCGCCGATCCGCTTAAAGACTTTCTGCTCCGCTCTGGCCCGCACAGAACAGGTATTGAAAAGGACAACATCGGCACTTTCAATCGAAGACGTCACATCGTAACCGGCTTCGCGCAAACACGTCGCGGCTCTCTCCGTATCGGCGACATTCATCTGACAACCGATGGTTTCTATGTAAACGCTTGCTCTCATTTTTTTACAAAACCGTTTGACAAGGTGCGCGTGCGAAGTGTAGCAGAAAACAGACGAGCAGTGGGATAGTTCTTCACAAGCCAGCCGTTGGAATGACTTATGACTGCGGCTACCAGCTCTTTTGTCTCCGTCGCAGGCCACTCGCGGCTTAGTTTTCTAAGAGCCAGCGAGCGGCATCGCGTGTCGTCGTGACGTCCTCTGCCCCTCCGATCATTCGCGCCAGTTCGCCGACGCGCTCATCGGCGTCCAACTCTTTCGCAGTGGTGATGGTTCGGCCATTTCGGACTGTTTTCTCCACCACGAAATGATGATCTGCAAAACGGGCGATTTGCGCTTGATGCGTGACGCACAAAACCTGGCGTACCTTTGAAAGCATTCTCAGCCGACGCCCCACTGCCTCAGCCACCCTTCCGCCAATACCTATATCTATCTCGTCAAAAACGACCGTCTCACTAGTTTCAGCACCGACAGGATTCTCCCCCTTCGCCGCCGTGCGTAGCGTTAACATCAGCCTTGAAAGTTCTCCGCCAGAGGCTGTGCGAGCAAGCGAGCGGGGGTTCTCGCCCGGATTGGCTGAGAGCAGGAATTCTACCTGATCTGCTCCACGCGACGTAAAGAAAGCTCCGGTCAATGGCTCCTCCAATCCTGACGCGCGCGCTTGAGACATTTTCGTATCATTCAAGGCAGTCTCTATCTGAACAATAAAGCGCGCCTGCTCCAAAGCGACATGGCGCAAGTCTCCCATCACACGGCGTTCGAGCCTCGGCGCTGCCTCTCTTCGACAGGCGGTTAAAAGTTTCGCCGCCGCGCTATACCGCGCATGGGCTAAGGCGAGTGCTTCTCGTAGTAAATGCTCACGAGCGCTCAAATCGGTAAGGCCGGAGAGACGTTTTGAGAGTTCATCCTGGATCTCGAAGACCCCACGTAAATCGGTTTTGTATTTATACTTCAACCTCTCCAGTGCGGCTAATCTTTGCTCCACCTCGGCGAGCCGCGCCGGATTCACCTCGATCCCTTCCCGATAACGTCGCAAAGCATCCGCCACCTCCGTCAGAGAGACTGTGACTGTTTCCAGCATGTCCAACGTGGAGGCGACCCGAACATCTATTTCGCTCAATTCCTCTAACTGGCGGCGAATAGGGGCGAGCCTTGCGAGTATGCTCTGATCATTCTCATATAACTCAGCATATGCGCCTGCGCCTATTTGCATAACCCTCTCCGCGTGCGCCAACAGTTTTCTTTCCGCCTGCAACTCCTCATCCTCGCCCGGGCGCGGCCCGACCGACCTTATCTCTGTCAACTGAAACTGTAATAGTTCAGAATCGCGCTCATGATCCATCAACTCTTGTTCTAATTGCCGCAAAGCGCTTTGAGCGGATTGGCATAAGGAGAATTCATCGGCCACGCGCAGTCTTAGATCAAGGCAACCCGCGAAAGAATCCAATAAATCCAGATGAGATTGCGGCGAGAGTAGTGAGCGCTGCTCTCCCTGCCCGTGAATCTCCACCAGAGAAGGCTGAAGCCTGCGTAAAGTCGCCATCGTCACATGTTGATCATTTATAAAAATCCTGTTTCTCCCGCGCAAGTTGATCTCTCGCCGGATAAGCACCTCATCTTCCTCCAGAGAGACACCAATCTCCGCCAGGTTTTCCCGCACCCTTTCCGCTTTTTCCTCCGCAAACTCAAAGATGCCCTCTACCAGAGCTACCTCTTCGCCTGTGCGTATCTGTTCCGGAGATGCGCGGTTTACCAACAATAAACCCAGCGCATCCACGATTATGCTTTTGCCGGAACCGGTTTCTCCCGTCAACAAGTTCAATCCTGATCCGAACTCTACATGAAGACGGCGGACGACGGCGAAATCCGAGATGTTAATGGACTTCAACATAAAGCGGTTTCCCAACTGAGAATCTACTTTTAAAGTAATAGATTAAATAATGCCATGCCTCGCCGATAAATAATACCTTGACCACCACACCTTCGACGAGTAATATCCGCCTCAGCCCTATCTTATCTGCGCCTATAGAGAGGTCTTTACCATGTCTTTCAACAAAATCATTGTGGTTGGCAATTTGGGGCGCGACCCCGAATTGCGTTACACGCCCCAGGGGACGCCCGTCTGTAGTTTCACTGTCGCCACCAACGAGAAACGGAAGGATCGCGCCGGAGAAATGCAGGACTTTACCACATGGTTTCGCGTCACTCTGTGGGGCCGTCAAGCCGAAACCGCCTCCCAGTATTTGACTAAAGGTCGCCCGGTTTATATTGAAGGAAGGCTCCGACTCGAAGAATGGACGGATCGTGATGGAAAACAGCGCTATACGCTTGAAGTCCACGCCACCGAGATGCAGTTTATCGGCGGAGGTCGGGGCGACGAAGCCGCCACGGCGGCCGCAGGCGGCACCCCAGCGGGAGCAACGAGAAGCGCACAGGCCGACCAACAGCCCACCGAGCCGGAACTTTCTGACGACGATATCCCCTTTTAATGCTCGGTTTATCTCCCGTGTCGGCGCGCCGACACGGGAGATAAACCGATTCAAAGGCGCGTGTCAAAAGCTTTCGCTGGGGGCACTGTCCCCCATCTTCCAAATTCACGCAGCTTATCGTATCTCTTCCGCAGTCTTATTCGAGCCGGTTGGCTGACCACAAGAGCGAGGATCTCGCTGAGAGAAATATCTAGCAGACGCGCCGCCTCATCATAGTCCGTATGAGCTCCACCGGAGGGCTCCTGCACGATCCGATCTACAATTCCCTGCCGGTAAAGGTCTTGGGCTGTAAGTTTGAGACCACTGGCGGCACGTTCGGCCTCCCCCGCATCTTTCCATAGTATTGCGGCACATCCTTCCGGCGAAATAACCGAATAAACTGCATTCTCCATCATCAAGACATGATCTCCAACGCCTATGGCTAAGGCACCGCCTGATCCTCCCTCCCCGATTACGGCGATGAGGATCGGTACCCGGAGTTTGGCCGCTTCGCGCAGATTAAAGGCAATGGCCTCTGCCTGTCCCCGCTCTTCTGCGTCGATTCCTGGGTATGCTCCGGGCGTGTCAATAAAACAGATCACCGGGCGACCAAACTTCTCTGCCAGTTTCATCGCCCGCAGGGCTTTACGGTAACCTTCCGGCTTGGGCATTCCGAAGTTTCTATACCGACGCTGCTTAGTATCACGTCCCTTTTGATGCCCCACGACCATGACTGGAAGACCATGAAAATGGGCCAACCCACAGATGATTGCCGGATCGTCTGCGAATCTGCGATCACCATGCAATTCCAGAAAACCATCAAACAGTCGTTCGATAAAGTCCAGAGTGTAAGGGCGGTCATTATGGCGCGCCAATTGTACCCTTTGGAAAGCGGTCGGATCGAAGGATTTCTCCTCCGACTGCCCTCTGGACGCTACGCCCTCAGCAGGTGTGTTGGACATCCTAAATCTCCCGGCGGGAAATTGAATAAAGGTACTACGCTCTTTCGCCTAAAATGGCTCGCAACCTTAACCCAACGTAACATTCAACCATTCAACATGACAACCACGTTCGCGTAGCGCTTTTTCCAACTCGCGGCTTCCTCTGACGCGCAAAGCGCCGTGCGGGCGCACACGTACCATCACGCCGCCCTCAATAGACATCTCGACAAAGACCTCACAATCCCCTCTATGTTTATCCATTAGTCCGAATAGATCAACCATAGAAGGCTTCGGCTCCGAATACATGGGCACACGGACAATCACGCCGCGCGCCTTTCGCTGTAATACTTCGTCTAGCAGCGCTACTTCATCAATGATGATCGAAGAGTTGCCGTCGTCTGTGGTCTCCAATTTCCCGGTCATCAGGACGGCCGCATCATTCAGTAGTTGCGCCTCGAATTTACCAAAGATCTCAGGCCACAAAACGCATTTGATCCCTCCCGCTTGATCCTCCAGACGAAGGAGCGCAAACCGCCCCCCCTTTTTTGTCGTTCGTATCTGAAGATCCGTCACAATGCCTCCCACACGCACCCTGGAGGCGCCCGGCAAACTGTTTAGGCCGCCTGTGTCGACCGCATTAAATTCCCGCAAAATCTCTATATAGTTCTCTAATGGATGCCCTGTGATGTAAAAACCAATGGCACTTTTTTCAGCCGCGAGGAGGGCTGCATGGGTCCAGGGGGAAACATCTGGCAGTAACTGAGTAGAGGACTGAGCCCCACCTGCACCTCCAAAAAGATCATCCTGACCACGCGCTTTGTGTTTTTGCGAGCGACTGTTGCGCGCCAGAGCCGAATCCACGCCGTGGTGCAGGCAGGCGCGCCATTTCAGTATCGCTTGATGCTCCGTATTCAAAGAATCAAAAGCCCCGGCACAAACCAGACTCTCAAGCACCCTTTTATTGATTGCGCCCTGATTAACACGCTCTGTGAATTCGTAAAAGGACTGAAACAAACCGCCCGCCCGCGCCTCTATGATGGCCGTCACGCTCGCGTTGCCAACCCCTTTGATCGCCGCCAGCCCGTAACGAATAGCGCCCACTAGAGGCGTAAAGCCTGCACCGCTCTCATTGACGTCCGGTGACAAAAGCCTTATGCCCTGATTGCGTAATTCCGTCGAATACTTGAAGACCTTGGAGGTATCCTGCAGCTCGTTGGAGAGGACTGCAGCATAAAAGTGTTCCGGGTAATGTGCTTTGAGGTAAGCCGTCTGGAATGCGAGATATGCATAGGCCACGCTATGACTACGGTTGAAGCCATAATCGGCAAACTGCGCCATCAAAGAGAATACCTGCTGCGCTTTCTCTCTCTTGATATTCTGCTTTACCGCCCCTTCAATAAATTTCTGCTCGTGCCGAGCCATCTCCTCACGGTTCTTTTTACCCATCGCGCGACGCATCAAATCGGCTTCCCCCAGACTGTACCCGCCCAGTTTTTGCGCCAGTTGCATTATCTGTTCCTGGTAAACGATGATCCCATATGTGTTATTTAAAATCTCCTTCATCTCCGGCACCAGATACCGCACGCTTTTTTGTCCGTGATGTCGGCTAATGAAATCATCCACCATTCCGCCATCCAGCGGGCCTGGCCTGTAGAGAGCATTGAGCGCAGCCAGATCTTCCAGACCCTTGGGCTTCAATTTTCGACAGATCTCCTGCATCCCTGAAGACTCGAATTGAAAGACGGCCTCAGTGCGCCCTTCGGCGAACAACTGCATTGTCTTGTGATCATCAAGCGCTATATCGGCCCACTCTATCTCCACACCAAGCGACTGCTTAACTGTTATTAAGCAGTCGCTTATAACGGTTAAAGCAGTAAGCGCGAGGAAGTCCATCTTGAGCATTCCGGTCTTCTCAAGATCAGACATCGCATATTGCGTCGTCAGTTCCTCCTTGGCAGAGACGGCGATGGGCACGAGTTCCTGTAGAGGAGTGGGCGAAATCACCACCCCGGCAGCATGGACAGAGGCATGTCTTGCGCAGCCCTCAAGGCGTTGCGCCAAATCCAACAAGTCCTTCACCTGCGCGTTATTTTCCCTGGCCGCGCGCAGTTCCGGCACCTGCTCCAGGGCATGCGCGATACTTACATTACGCCCGCGCACCGGCGGCGGTATGAGCTTAGCGATACGATCTACCTCCGCATAGGGTAGATCCAGGGCCCTCCCGACGTCCTTAATCGCAGCCTTCGAGGCCATTGTGCCGAAGGTGATAATCTGACAAACGGATTCGCGCCCGTATAGGTTAGCCACATGATTAATCACCTCTGCGCGCCCGCGCACGCAGAAGTCTATATCTATGTCCGGCATTGAAACGCGCTCCGGATTAAGAAATCTTTCGAATAGCAGATCGTACTGAAGCGGATCCACATCAGTAATGTCCAGGCAATAGGCGACCAGAGACCCTGCGGCAGAGCCGCGTCCGGGACCCACAGGGATAGAATGATCCTTGGCATAGCGTATGAAATCCCAGACGATCAGAAAGTAGCCGGGAAACCCCATCTGCTTGATCATTGCTATCTCTTTGGAGATTCGCTCCTGATAATCCGACATGGAGTGGCGCAAATCACCTCGCGCGGATTGTCGCTCCCAAACCTGCCGGCGTCGCCGTTCGTATCCTTCCCTCACTACTTTTTCGAAATACTCATCTATGGAAAGTCCTATATCTGAGGCTGGAATCGGATATACGGGTAAGTGATTAATTCCCGTCGGAAGCTTCAAATCGCATCTTTCCGCAATAGCAACGGTGCGCGTCAACACTTCCGGCATCTCTCCAAAGATATTCCACATCTCTTCCGGTGAACGCACATAAAAATTTGGCGATCCATATCGCAGGCGATTCGGATCCTGAACGGTTTTACCAGACCCAATGCACAACAGCACATCGTGAGCGCGAGCATCTTCCGGCATTAGGTAATGCGCATCATTGGTCGCCACGAGCGGCACACCAGTGCGCTTGGATAGTTCCACCAGGGGTTTGCGAATTCGCTTCTGCGAGTCGAGTCCGTGCTCCTGTATCTCTAAAAAGTAGTTGCCTCGGCCCAGAATCTCCTCGAACTCTATGGCGGCGGCGGCGGCCTCATCGAAGCAGTCGCGAGCGAGCATCGCGGAAGGCACGCCGGACATGCAGGCGGAAAGACCGATCAGGCCCTTGCTATGCTCGGCGAGAAGCTCCTTATCAATACGCGGCTTGTAATAAAAACCCTCCGTGTAGGCTTTCGAGGTGAGGCGCACAAGATTTTGATAACCCTCTAAATTCTTCGCGAGCAGGATCAGGTGAAAATTCGCCTTCTCGCCGGGCGCGGCCGCGCCTGCGCGATCGCGGCGACTGCCGCGCGTGATATAAGTTTCACACCCGATGATGGGGTTGACGCCTTGCGCCTTCATGTTGTTGTAGAAGGAGATTGCGCCGAACATATTACCGTGGTCGGTGACGGCGCAGGCTTCCATCCCCAATTCCGCAGTCCGTCGAGCCAGGGGCTTGATCTGAATAGCGCCATCGAGGAGGCTGAAATCCGTGTGCAGATGAAGGTGTACGAATCTTTTGTCGTGCATAGATGCTTGAATGAAAAGTCTCAGGCGTTTTGGATTGTATTCGCTACCCCTTTTTGCATTGGCAGAGAGGTTGCATTCCTTTAGTGCGGCATACTATATCACGTGTCCCTTTTTAGAGAAGCACCAATATATTGCTTGAGCAGGGTCGTTCGATTGTTAAGATTAAAGGTGCCGAGGCTTTCGTCCGGGACGGATCAGAAAATGCTTGAATGCTTTCATGTGAAACCGCATGGGTGATCCTTGGGACTATTCCCACTCAATGGTGCTGGGCGGTTTTGAGCTGATATCGTAGACGACGCGATTGATGCCGCGGACTTCTGCCACGAGTCTTGTCGAGATACGTGCTAGGGCATCGTGGGGCAGGCGCGCCCAGTCTGCCGTCATGCCGTCAACGCTTGTCACAGCACGAATCGCCAACACCCGCTCGTAGGTTCGCTCATCGCCCATCACCCCTACCGTCGAGATGGGAAGCAGGACGGGGAAAGCCTGCCACACGGCATCATATAGATCGGCGAGCAGTAGCTCCTCATTGAGAATGCGGTCGGCGGCCTGCAAAAGGCCTATGCGCTCCTGTGTCACTTCTCCTATTATTCGCACGGCCAGGCCGGGGCCTGGAAAGGGGTGACGTTTCAGAATTTGTTCAGGCACACCCAGCTTGCGCCCGATCAGACGCACTTCATCCTTGAATAACTCGCGTAAAGGCTCTATCAATTTTAAATCCATCTTCTCCGGGAGCCCGCCAACATTATGATGGCTCTTGATGACAGCAGATGGGCCTCTAACGGAAACAGATTCGATAACATCAGGGTAGAGCGTCCCTTGTACCAGGTATTCCACATCTCCCAGACGCCTGGCTTCGCCTTCAAAGACTTCAATAAACGCCCGCCCGATCCTTTTGCGTTTGTCTTCCGGATCGGTGATCCCGCCAAGTACATCCAGAAACAGTTTTTCAGCCCGCACCCCGCGGACGTTGAGTTTCATACTTTGCCCGTACAATTTTAGCGTCGCTTCAAACTCCCCTTCTCTGAGGAGGCCGTTATTGATAAAGATACAAGTTTGACGCTCGCCCACCGCCTGGTGCACCAAGGCCGCCGCCACTGTGGAATCTACGCCCCCGGAGAGCCCGCACACCACTCTCCCCTTCTCCCCCAGGCGTTCACGTATGAGGGAGATCTGTTCTTCAATGACCGCATGAGGCGACCAATCCGCTCTGCATCCACAGACTCGCAAGAGGAAATTCTGGAGAATCAACGCGCCCAGCGGCGTGTGCGCCACTTCAGGATGAAACTGCAAACCATATATGCGCTTGCTTAAATCTTCTAAAGCATTAAGCGCTTCGTCCGTTCGCGCCGTTACGCGGAAACCGGGCGGGGGCGATGTCACATGGTCTCCGTGACTCATCCAGACATCCATCTCGGCGGGCAACCCTGCAAAAAGAGGGCTCTCCTGTTCCAGAATCTTTAGCCGGGCATAACCGTATTCACGACTTGCCGAGGCTTTTACCTCCCCGCCCAGATCGGACGCCAATACCTGCAAACCGTAGCAAATGCCCAGAACCGGCACGTCAATTTTTTGAAGCAGATCGGGGGCGGGCCTGGGCGAGCCATCATCGTAAACGGAAGAAGGGCTTCCTGACAGGATCAAGCCTCTCGGTTTCCGTGCCAGGATCTCACCAACAGAAACATTAAAGGGCAATATTTCACAGTAAACGCCTGCTTCGCGCACGCGCCTGGCGATCAATTGTGTGTATTGCGAGCCAAAGTCAAGTATGATAACCGTCTCATGTTTCTGATTTTGGTTCAAATAAATAAACCTCCCCGCGAGGATACGCATCAGGTTGCATCAAATTATCGTGACAAAACGAGATTATACTCGCGCCTTAGTTAACAATCTAGCAAATGGATCACCACAGCCCTGTACCTTTGAAAGATACAATTTACGCATGAAGAAAAGCTCTATAAAACCAGGCAAAGGGGCGCTGTTTAGGGGGATGCTGATCGTATTTTTATTGCCCGTTATCTTTTTATGTTTTTTAGCAGGCCCAACCGGCTTTACCATGCCGTTTCCCCAGGCTTTGGCGCAGCGGCATATCGCGCTCTCAGAGCCGCTTACACTTCGCTGGCAATATAGCACCGGCTCCACTTTAAATCTGACCCCGGCCACCGATGGCCAGCGCGTTTATCTCCCGCTGGCGGCAGGAACCATTGTCTCCCTAAGGGCATTTGACGGTCAGATGTTCTGGAGAACAGAGATCGGGGGAGAGCTTTCCGCCTCTCCCGTCGCTGATGATCGGGGCGTTTATATTGCCTCTGAAACGGGGGTTGTTCAGGGTAAGGCTCCACAGGCTGCGGGCGCATTACGCGCGCTTGGACGTGAGTCAGGTGTCACATTGTGGATGCATACGCTTCCCTTCCCGCTGCGCGGAGCACTTGCTATAAATGAACAGGCATTGTTCGGCGGGGCGGGGGACGGGCGCGTTTATGCTGTCAATAAAAAGACAGGTGAGAGGCTCTGGGTCAAGCAGTTCCCCACCCCTTTCTCATCTCTACCGACGATCTCTAACACATATCTGCTTATCGGTAATGATGATGGCACCCTATTCTGCCTGGATCAAAGTACGGGCAGACAAATCTGGCGTTATCGGACGCGAGGGCCGGTTCGTGGCCGGCCGGCCGTCCATCGTGGCGTTGTGTACTTCGGCTCGGCGGATGGTTACGTTTATGCGATTGATGAAATAACCGGTCGTTTTCGCTGGCGAACACGCACTGGCGCGGGCGTTCAGGCCGTCACAGTTACGGACGGCGGCTTACTTGTCGCCTCACTTGATAATTTCGTCTACTTTCTTTCGTTGCCTCATGGCGCTCGTCTCTGGAAGAGACAACTCGCTGGAAGGATTGCGGCTCAGCCTTTGGCGGCAGTGGACGGAGCGCTCTTCACTCCACTTTCTGGCGATACGGGCGTCGTTTTAGACCTTCGGGACGGCAAACAACTCAATAGTATCCCGATAGGCGAAGACAACAACACGGCGGCCTCACCCATTGTGGTTGAGGATGTGTTGTTTGTCACCACACGCCTGGGGCTACTTGCCTTCTCGCGACCTGTTTGATTCTTTTTCTCGCGATGGCCCCTTTAACAGAATGAGAAAAGAAAGCCCGCTCAAAGTAGTGTGAATAAAATCTTGAAAGAATCGGCGTTGAGGACTAAGACTCAGCGTGTTCGGGGTGTCTGCGAAAGACTGCGCCGAGACGGAAGACTAAACCCTGCAGGACATAGAAGATCGTGATGGCGAGCAGAACGTGTCTTGAAAAGAGCCACACGAGCGCGCCGAGCGCTACCAGTAAGATCACCACGCGAGCGCTGCGGCGACGCATGCCCACAGATTTAAAGCTCGTGTAGCGCAGCGTACTGACCATCAAAGCGCCGAGCACACCGACCAGGGCCATCATCAGGCCGCTGTAGAGTTCTGCCAGACGCGGGGCATATTGAACCAGAGGAGTCGGGGCGAAGTGGACTATCGCCGCGATGAGCGCCGCTGCGGCTGGTATTGGCAAACCGACGAAGCTCTTTTTATCTACCTTGACAGCGCCTTCGGCAAGCACGCGCGGACGCGCCGCCTGTACGTTGAAGCGCGCCAGTCGAAATGCACCACACATCAGAAACATAAACGAAAGGAACCAGGCGAAGTTATGCGCGTCGCTCCCCTCCTTCAGCGCGGAGCCATATCCCCAGGCGTAAGCCAGCACCGCCGGGGCGATACCGAAGGTCACTACATCTGCGATAGAATCGAATTGAACGCCTATCTCCGTCGCCGTTTTGGTCATGCGCGCTATACGCCCGTCCAGCGCATCGAAAAGGAAAGCCCAGCCGATGGCTTTGGCTGCGCTATCGAAATAAACAGCCGCCAACACCAATTCCGACTCTTCTCCTGTATTCAGCAGTTGAAATCCACGCAGGGTGGCGATCAGCGAGAAAAAACCCATGCCGATGTTGGCTGCCGTAAACAGAGACGGGATCAGATACAGTCCCTTTTTAAAACCGCGACGCGGCGGAGAGACTGCATCTTCTTCGGCATTTATGGGCTGCTCACTACCCATCTTCAAATTACCCTTCCGATAACGGTCGCTCCCCCTCTAACACGCATTCCTTCGCTGACTAATATCTCCACACCCGAAGGCAGAATCAGGTCCGTGCGCGAGCTGAATTTTATCAGGCCGAAGCGCTCGCCCAACGCCAGTTCATCTCCTGCGCGCTTCCAACACACTATTCGCCGGGCCAGTATCCCGGCGATCTGCTTGCAAACAACCGTAACTTTCTCGCCGCGAATAGTCAGCGCATTCTGTTCGTTCACCAAACTCGCATCCTTATTCGTGGCCATCAGAAATTTTCCCCTCGTATAAGTCACGTCTGTGATTTTACCGGCCAGCGGCGCGCGGTTGATGTGAACATCCAGTGGGGAAAGAAAGATGCTGACGACTGTGGGCGATTGTGGATCATCCGGGTTAACGACGCTGATGCGTGTCACTCGACCATCGGCGGGGGATACGATGACATCTGCGTCCTGCGGCGCAGTGCGTTGTGGATCACGAAAGAAAAAGGCCATGAACGCGGCCAGCGCGAAGAGCAGCAGCGCTATTACCCAGTATCCGAAGAAGAGGGGTACGAGCCCCAGCAGCGCCGGTATTAAAATGTATGGAAGACCTTCTCTCGCCACGCGTTCAATCCTTTTCTTCGCTGCCGTTCCTTAGATTCGATCCCGCACTCGAAATGCTCAATCGTTCAACCCCAGTCTTCTTCAATAAAAACAGGGGCGCTCAAGGTAACGTTGGCGCCCCATCTCAAGTCATTCAGTTTTGCAGGATGTGCGGCACTGGGCGTAGGGGTTTCGTGCCCTCAGTGCGCGACCCCACTGTTTCGCTGGAATTGAAGCATAATTGAATGCATCTGATCTTTTATGGCCAATTTCTTTTTCTTGAGGGTAATCTCTTCCAACTGCTCTTCATCGCTCGGATAGGTAAGAGCGGATAACTCGCTGAGGCGCGCTTCGTAACGACCGTGTTCGCGCGCCAGTTCACGAAACTCAGGGTCGG
>JBKKAL010000126.1:0-7640 GCA_046714695.1 Pyrinomonadaceae bacterium | reverse complement strand
ACTCTGTGGTGATCCTTGTCGTGCTATTTGTTTTTGGCGCTGCGACTTCGCCCTTCGCCCTTCTGGCGCCACTGCCGCTGCTTTTGGGCAGCCTTTTTATCGCCGCGCTCTCTCTGGTCATCACGGCTCATACTCAGGATATAGATTCATTCAACATCTATATGGCGATCTTCTTCTCCTCCATTTTTCTCTGCGGAGCATGGTTTCCTCTGGATGTCCTGCCCGCGGCTTTGCGCTACGTGGCGTGGGTCATCCCCTTAACCAGCGTCGTTGATTTGACGCGCGCTTTTTTGACCGGCAAGTTTCTCGCCCGCCACCTTCTGGAAGCAGTCTATCTCATAGGTTTGTGCTTTATCTTTAGCGAGTGGGCGCTGAGGAGCTTGCGTCGCCGTATGGTCGCATGATGGAATATGAAGCGAAAGATATTTTGAAACAGACGGGCGCATCCAAAATTCATCGTTCCTCCTGAGAAAATTTTATGACTTCACAAAAACAAAAGAAGGCCGTCCGCTCGAAACTGGAAGTCCTTAAAGAGCGCGCTCTCGAAGCCGAAGCGGGCGGCGGCGAAGCGCGCACCTTGAAACAACACGCCGCCGGAAAAATGACCGCCCGCGAGCGCGTCGAATTTTTTCTGGACGCTGGCACTTTCGAGGAGTTCGATAAGCTCGTCGTTCATCGCTCGCGCGACTTCGAGATGGAGAAACAGCTCTTTCCCGGCGACGGTGTGGTCACCGGACACGGCCTTCTGGATGGACGGCGCGTCTTCGTCTTCGCACAGGATTTTACTGTCTTCGGCGGCTCCCTCTCGGAAACTCACGCCGAAAAGATTTGTAAGCTGATGGACATGGCGATGAAAGTGGGTTCGCCCCTCGTCGGGCTCAACGATTCTGGCGGAGCGCGCATACAGGAGGGCGTCGTCAGTCTCGGCGGCTACGCGGACATTTTTCTGCGCAATACTCTCGCAAGCGGCGTCATTCCGCAGATCAGTTGCATCATGGGCCCATGTGCGGGCGGCGCTGTTTACAGTCCCGCTATCACTGACTTTAACATCATGGTCAAAGATACCTCGTACATGTTCATCACCGGCCCGGACGTGATCAAGACCGTGACGCATGAGGATGTCACCAAGGAAGAGCTGGGAGGCGCTCTGACACACAACGCGCGCTCCGGCGTCGCGCATTTCGCCGCCGACTCGGACGAGCATGCCCTCGCGATGGTGCGCGAGTTGCTCTCCTTCCTCCCATCCAACAACATGGATGATCCGCCGTTTGTTTCGACTTCAGACCCCGCTGATCGCATCGAACCCGCTTTGAATACTATCGTGCCGGAAGCCTCCAACCAGCCATACGATATTCGTGACGTCATTCACGCGGTGGTGGACGAGCGATATTTTTTTGAAGTTCAACAGCATTACGCACAGAATATCGTGGTCGGTTTCGCGCGCCTCGGCGGTCGCTCCGTCGGGCTGGTCGCCAATCAACCAGCCTTTCTCGCCGGTGTCCTGGACATTGACGCATCGGTCAAGGCAGCGCGCTTCGTGCGCTTCTGCGATTGCTTCAATATTCCGCTCGTCACCTTTGAAGACGTGCCCGGTTTTATGCCCGGCGTGGCGCAGGAGCACGGCGGCATTATCAGACACGGCGCGAAACTGCTTTACGCCTTCGCAGAGGCCACAGTGCCCAAGGTGACCGTCATCACACGCAAAGCTTATGGCGGCGCGTATTGCGTGATGGCCTCAAAGCATATACGCACCGACATCAATTTCGCCTGGCCCACCGCCGAGATCGCCGTCATGGGCGCGGAAGGCGCTGTCGGCATACTCTATCGCCGCGAGATCAGTGAGGCGGCCGATCAAGAGACGGCAAGGCGCGCTCGTGTATCCGAGTTGGAAGAGAAGTTCGCCAACCCTTACACGGCTGCCCAGCGCGGTTTTATTGACGAGGTCATAGAGCCCGCGCTGACTAGACCCAAGCTGATCCGCGCTCTCGCGCTTTTAGAGAATAAACGCGATACCAATCCACCTAAAAAGCACGGCAATATTCCACTCTGAAGCATTTGGAACCGAACCAGCGAGCCCGGGCTCAAATAGAAATTGTGCAGGGGCTCGAAGCGCCGCTTTTCGGTTTGACATATTGACGGAATGCCGTTAATGTGGCGGCGCTTTTGTTAGAGTTCGTACAGAGTCCGGCACGCTCAGGTCTGGTCTCGCCTCCTAGAAATCATCAAGCAACAGATGTCAAGATTTAACAGGGATACCCTAAGCAATAATCGTTTTGATCTGGTATTACTCTGCTCACAAGGGCAGCGCTTTGTCTAACAAGACTTAGGTTTTCTGCGTGCGGGCAGCTTTTACTCGACGCATTTTACAATCCGGCTGATTCTTTGCGCGATCTCGTTTGCTACGCCGCGTATCCGATCAGTTCCCGACAACCCTCGTGCTGTTTGTCTTACCGCAGCGCTTTACCCGACCAATTAAAGGAGCATAAAAGATGAAAAGGTTTTACCGATATTTCCCCATCACTCTTCTACTGTTCGCTCTTCTTAGTGCCGCCCTGCCGATGACCAAATTCGGCGGCACTCAAGTCTCTGCCCAGAGTGAAACCAAGCGTTACGTGGTCATTTATCACCAGCATAGCTCTATTCCCAAGACCGCCGACGATAGAATCGGGCGCATGGGTGGACAAATTGTCACTCGTTTAGCTGAAATTGGTGCTGTGGTCGCGACATCAAGCAATCCCAATTTTGCTGCCGAGCTTGCCAAATCGGACGCTTCCGTCTCGGACATCGCTGAAGACATTGAAGTCCAGATGATCCCCGATTCGAGCGAGATGCAGGTTGAGGCCGTGGGCGATGGCCCTGTCGAGCCGCCGGGAAACGACACGCAGACCGGCCCGGACCCGCTCTACTTCTTACAGTGGGACAAGAAGCGCATGCGCGCGTCCAACGAAGGCTCGTACGCCGTGCAGCGGGGCCGTCCCGACGTGACCGTCGCCGTGCTCGACACGGGCGCCGAAATGCTGTTTGGAGCGGTGCCCGCCCCGCACGTGGATATCTCGAACCCCGCGACGGGTACTAACTTCGACGCGGCCCGCAGCCGCTCGTTCGTCGGCGGCGTCGAGAACCCGTCGCCGGCAGCGTATGACGACAGGAACGGCCACGGCTCGTGGTGCCTGAGCGCCGTCGGCGCGCCGATCAACGCCCGCGGCATCTCCGGCGTCGCGCCGAAGGTCAGGCTCGTCGCCCTGAAGGTCTTAAGCGACAGCGGCAGCGGCAGCTACGCGTGGCTGGCGCAGGCGCTCATCTACGCCGGCAACAACAAGTTCGACGTGGCCTCGATGAGCCTCGGCGGCTACCTGCGCCGCTCCGACCAGGGCACGCACGCCTTGATCAAGCTCGTGCAGCGCGCCGTCAACTACGCGCGCGAGAACGGCGTCACGCCGGTCGCCGCGCTCGCCAACAACGGCTTCAACATCAGCGACGGCAACTTCATGCGCGACTTCATCGTCGTCCCGGCCGAGATCGACGGCGTCATCGGCGTCTCCGCCACCGGCTACTTCAACCTCAAAGCCTCCTACAGCAACTACGGCGTGGGCAAAACGGACGTCAGCGCGCCGGGCGGCGATGGCAGTGTTCAAACTACGCCGGGCCTTCCGGGTAACGGGAGCGTCGTCGGCGCGTGGGCAAAGGAACATCCAGTTTGCGCCAACCCCCTGATTCTCCCGGGACGATGTTATGTTTTTGCCAGCGGCACCTCGATGGCGACGCCCAACGTCGCGGGCGTCCTGGCGCTCATCATCTCGCAGTTCGGCGACTTCACGCCCGACAACTCGAACAAGCTCCACATGTCGCCGCAGCGCGTCGAGGCTTACGTGCAACAGACGGCCAACAACCAGCCGTGCCCGGAGCCGAGAGAGGTGACCTATTTCCTGGCTTCCCCTCCGTTCCCACCCAACACGCTTCGCCCTGGCGTGCCGGCTAACCAGCGTTGCCAGGGCGACGCCGGCTACAACAACTTCTTCGGCAAGGGCATGGCCGACGCCTTCAAGGCTGTCACCGAAGCTCCCGGTCAATGATGAAAGCTTAGAGGAACACATCTCAGGCTAATCAACTGAGTATGTACTTCTGAGACTAGAAACGAACGTGCGCGTCAAAGGTTTTATTATCCTTGCCGCGCACGTTCTTGTTGAGAGCGCGTTGCAGGATATTTACCCCCTCGAATGAGAAGCTTGTTGTGTGGCTTTTACTCGCTCCCGTTTCACTACAAACCGAGAGCATCCTGACAGGTTCGGCCATTCCCTCGGCTCCGGGATGCCGCACCGTAACCGATTCGGATGCCGGCCCTCTGCAATTTTGCTGGGGCGCTGATGCCACAGACGCAGGACTCGTTACGGCTGACAAGGCTCCGAAGGCGACCCCCTGAGCTTTCAGAAGCCGCAGGTAGGGACTAGAAAAAGTGAGATGCAATTTGTATCTCACCGGAAGGAAAGAGGCCGGGTTGAAAGTTGCAACTTTCAACCCGGCCTCTTTTGGGGAAATGCCTGCGTAATAGAAGTATTGTTAACATGTTCAACCAACTCTTTGTCTTTGACCGTGACGCTCTGGACTTGACTGTGAACCGATCTTGACATATTGTGGCTGCGCTTTAACCGTTCCGTCGGCTAGCTTATTCCAGTAGCTGCAATCGTTTCAGTCCGACTCTGCAAGAATCGCTCGTGCTGTGTGCATTTAATTGCGCAATTCCTTTTTCAATAAAGAGCATGAACTGATTGGAAGATTTAACCCGCGCGATGGATTATCGCGCTCTGGGTTATTGCCCGGTTAGCAGCAGTGACAGAGCAGGGCGTTACCTGAGCGCGCGTACCGTTTCTTTCTGTAACCCTACCACATAATTTTGCTGTCAAGTTTTTCGTGATCATTAGCCTGTAGAGTTCTGCTCCACAGCTCATTGCAAGCCCAACGTGTAGTTTTACTCCCGCAGGCGAACCCCTCTTGAGTAAGATTCAACATTAACTATAGTACCCCGGCTCGATTACCCCGAAGGAGATAAGAATGAAAAAAACCTTGGTACCCGACAAATCACGTCAAGGTGTTAAAAGCAGTAAGAGAGTACCCCGTTTGTCTCGCATCGGCATTCTCTGCATCGCCATAATTTGCGCCATCGGTCTCGGAACCGTTGTGTTCTCACAATCCGCCAAACACGGACGCGCGAAGTCGCCCAAGACTGCGCCGAAGGCCGATAACAAAACTTATGTTCCGACGCGGGAGATAACGGTTGACAAGCAGACCGGCGAGGTCCGCAAACCGAACGTCGAAGAGACCAAAGAACTGGTTGACTATCTAAGCTCTGCGCTCAATCCCTCGACCGACGACATCCCCGTTGTGACGCGCGATGACGGCAGCCGCCAGATGACTCTTGGCGGACGCCTTGGGCCGGTAGCGCTTGCCAGGCCCGCCGCCGACGGCACGATGGAAGTCAGATGCGTAACGACGATGGAAGAGGCCACAGAGTTCCTCGGCCTTGTCGAATCAACCTCAGCACAGAATTAGTAAGGAGACCACACCTAATGCGAAAAAAGACAATACTTACCAAAATCTCAGTCGCTGTGTTCGCTTTGGTCGTAGCTCTCTTTGCGAGTGCGAACAACACATTTGCTTCAGCCACAATCGTCGTGATCAATAACGACGGGGCGGGCGAAGGCTTTAACGATCCGACGCCGGCCGCACCCGTCGGTGGAAATACGGGGACGACGAAGGGTCAGCAACGACTAATCGCCTTCCAATATGCCGCCAACATCTGGGGTTCTACCCTTGATAGCAATGAAGTGATTTATGTCGTGGCGGCCTTCAATCCGCTTGCCCCGAACGTGCTGGGAAGCGCGGGCGCATGGGATGTCTTCTCGGATTTCGCCGGCGTCGGTAATTATCCCGGAGCGGAGTTTCCGAATACCTGGTACGGTTCGGCCCTGGCCGATAAGAGGGCCGGCGTAGATCAGGACTCAACAGCGCCGGACATCAACGCACAGTTCAGCTCCAACTTCAATTTTTACCTCGGGCTGGATGCCAATCACGGAGCACAGGTTGATCTGGCGACAGTACTCCTGCACGAATTGGCCCACGGTCTCGGTTTCCAGAATTTCGTCAACGAATCAACCGGCACGAATCTTGGAGGCTTCACATCCGCCGGAGGTCGTTTCTATCCCCAACAGACAGACATTTACGCGCGTCACACGCTGGACACCAACACCGGTCTATTCTGGAACCAAATGACTGATGCTCAGCGCCAGGCCGCAGCCGTCAGGTGGGGTCGCGAGATATGGGATGGTTCGAATGTGACGGCAGCCCTGCCGAGCGTTCTTTCTTTAGGTAGCACTGAGGTGAGGGCACTCTCCCCGGCTGCTATCGCCGGGGTATATCAGTTCGGGACTGCTCAATTCGGCCCGCCGATCAGTGCTCCCGGCATCACAGCGCCTGTTGTGGCAGCCGTGGACGCAGCCAATCCGGCAGGACCTACGACGACTGATGCCTGTACCCCTTTAACCAATGCCGCTGCTGTTGCAGGAAAGATCGCATTGATTGAGCGTGGAACTTGCGGGTTCGTCGTTAAGGCAAAGATGGCTAATAATGCCGGAGCAGTCGGCGTTATTATCTATAACAATGCGGCTAACGCGGGGGCTTCTGTGGGAACGATGGGTGGGGTAGACCCGACTATCACCATCCCCTCCGTAAACATGAATCGTCGGGACGGCCTCGAGTTTGTGGCGCAACTCGCCAACAATCCCGTTGCCTACATCGGCATCAATATGGCAATCCGCTCCGGTGCTGATGAACTCGGCAGAGCGCGCCTGTTTATGCCGTTCCCTGTTCAGGGCGGATCATCCGGCTCGCACTACGATTCGAATGCTTTCCGCAATCTACTGATGGAACCGTCCATCAACGGCGACCTTACACACAATGTTAAGGCACCGTATGATTTATCGCTGGAGCTTCTGAGAGACATTGGATGGTTCGCGGACGCAGACCTTGACGGTTTGTCCGACGACGCCGACCCCGATGATGACAATGACGGGCAGACGGACGCAGACGAAATCGCCTGCGGCTCTAACCCTCTCAACGCTGGCAGCAAGTCTACGGACACAGACAATGATAATAGACCGGACTGTGTTGACACGGACGACGACAACGACGGTGATCCGGACACAGCCGACAACTGCCAGCTGACGCCTAACCCGTTGCAGGAGGACTTCGACCAGGACGGCATCGGCGACGCCTGCGACCCACGCACCGGCCCGCCGGTGAACAAGGATCAGTGCAAGAATGGAGACTGGCAACGGTTCGATGATCCGCGCACGTTCAAGAACCAGGGCGACTGCATCCAGTTCTTTAACACAGGCAAGTGATTCACGTTGAGCGTGCCTGAAAGCAAGTAAGGCAGGCTCTGGTCTAAAACAGAGGGCTGAGGACGAGGTCTCGAAAGATGCCTTTCCTCAGCCCTTTTAATTTGTGGAGAAACACCTTGATTGAACATCTTGGATTCAACATTGAAGTGCAACAGGTGATTGTTTGAAAAAGACCTGCTGCGGAGTTCTAAAGCCGAGCGTCTTACGCGGGCGCGTGTTAAGCCGCTGCATCACCTGCTCGAC
>JBKKAL010000125.1:0-2841 GCA_046714695.1 Pyrinomonadaceae bacterium | reverse complement strand
CGATTCTGTCCCACTCTGACTCAGGCAACCGATGAGCTCGGATCCACCGCGGCTAACAAGCGAACGTGGCGCGAAGGACATCGCGGGTCTCGATCTCCGACTGTTCGCATCCTTCCTAGGCTGTTTTTTCCTCCGCCACAGTACAAAACGGAACAGCGTGAAGTGTGCCGACTCTTTGACGCGTGACGAGGTGGTCTGGGGTGTTTAATCGTCACGGTGACGTTTTGGAAGGCGAAGAAATGGCCGATCAGGTTGAACCCGTCGAGGGTTTAGTCGATCTCGCCGCGTGATCATCACCGATGTCCACGACGGCACTTCCAAGAATCGGATCGCCGACTACCTTCTGGTCCGCGTTCAACAGGTTCGTGATCTGCGCAACGAGGAAGGCATCCATCCGAAAATTACGGCGCAGATCTTCAACGCTGACGACATCGCAATTCACGCCAATCTGTTCCGCTTCGCGAGTCCGGAAAGCGGCAGTGTGTGTCGGTGCGCCTCCGGACGAGCGGGCACAGTCAAGGAGGATCGTCCATGGATGCCGCTCTGTGGCAAATGGGTCTTCCTTGACCGATACTGAGACGAGGCGATGCGACCGCTTGTTGTTTCTGCATGAGATCCTGTTGACATCTCACGTCTCCCGTATAGGGTTAGCTCTGGAATGCCGCTCACTTGGAGCGGGTTCACAACTAGCTTCACTACCTCAAAATGTACACTCCGCCGTCCGTGCCTCAGGATGTCTTCGAAGCTTTTCTCAAGAGTCTGCGCGATGAACCTGCAGTCGATCCGAAAGTCATAGACCGCCTCAGATCGGCCCTGAGATCCGGGGAGAAGATTGATGCGGAAATCCTGCGCGGCGCGCTCTTCGACGAGGAAGCAATTCCATGATCGAGATCGAGTCCATCCGCATTGAGAACTTCCGCGGGATTAAGCAACTGCTGCTGCCGTTCGACAGGGAGAACTTCGGCATCTGTGGACCGAATGGCACCGGGAAGAGCGGTGTTGTCGACGCGATCGAGTTCGCCCTGACCGGATCAATCACGCGCCTTACGGGCGAAGGATCAGGCGGTGTCTCAGTGAAAGCGCACGCGCCGCACGTAGATGTCCGCGACGATCCGCAGAAGGCGGTCGTGGCTCTCACCGCATACAGCCCCGATATCAAGAAGCGATTCACGATAGAGCGTCGCGTAGGCTCGCCATCTAAGCCGAAGATCGAACCTCTCGATCCGGAGATCGAGGTGGTGGCCGCGCAGCTCGCCGACCATCCGGAATTCGCTCTCTCGCGGCGGGAGATCCTGAAGTACGTGATCGCCGAGCCGGGCGATCGATCTAAAGAAGTTCAGGCGCTGCTCAAAATCGACAAGGTGGACAAAGTCCGCGCGTGTTTCCAATCAACGCTAAACCTGGCCAAGAACGAGCTGCGGCAGGCGCAATCCGCGGTTTTCGCGGCGCGGACACATCTCCTATCAGCCCTCAAGATCGAGGAACTCAAGTCAAACGCGATTCTAGCGGCGGCGAACGAACGGCGGACACTGTTGGGACTCCCGGAGCTCTCCGAACTGACTAAAGACACCTCACTCAAGGTAGGAGTGGGCGTACCAGAAAAGATGGGCGTCCGGCCGGGTATCGCGAAAACCGCGGCACTCGCTGAGATCACAGTTCTCGCGGGCGCCGCGGAGTATCCAAACAGCCAGGACGTGAAGAGGAGCGTCCGCGAGAGTGCTGTCCTTCTTCGGAAGGTTGTCGACAATCCAGCCCTTGTCCGGAGCTTACGCAAACAGACGTTCCTTCAGACTGGTCTGCAGATAGTTGATCAAGAGCTGGCCGGCGAGTGTCCATTCTGCGGAATTGAGTGGGACTTGGACGAACTCCGAGCGCACATCAGACGCTGCCTCGCGGAGGCGAGCGAAGCTGGCGTTCTGCAGGAACAGATTCAGACGACGAGCCGCGCTCTCCAGGATCTGATGCACTATCTCGCGTCGCTCGCCGGTCACGTGATCGGCTACGGAAGGACCCTGAAGGTGGCCCAGGATCTCGCCCCGTTGCGTGAGTGGGCTACGCAGCTCACAGCATTCGGCACGCAACTCTCGAATGTGACCGATGTTGAGGAGGTTCTACAGAAGCTGGAAGAGAGCTGGGCTCTTCTCCCCGAATTCGCGAAGGCCGCCTTGGAAGCAGTCAAGATAGCGATCGACGCTCTGCCGGAACCCGTGAAGGAAGATGAGGCCAAGGAATTCCTGATCGTTGCTCAGGAGCGCTTCGAGACATATCAAAAGGCTCGCCGACGGGAGGTCCTGTGGTCGCGCAGGGTCGAGCTCGCTGAAATCGTTGCGGCAAAGTACGGCGCGGCAAGCACGCGTGTTCTCACCGGTATTTACCAGGAAGTGGCGAAGGACTTCAGCAGGTACTACGCGATCATCAACAAGGAAGACGAACCTGAGTTCCGCGGTCGCCTCACACCGTCTCTCGGAAAACTGGGTTTTGAGGTTGATTTCTACAATCGCGGCCTTTTCCCACCAGGCGCGTACCACAGTGAGGGCCATCAGGACGGGATGGGCCTGTGTCTCTACCTTGCACTCATGAAACGGATCATGGGTACGGGTTTCAGCTTCGCCGTCCTCGACGACGTTCTGATGTCGGTTGATTCTGGTCACCGAAAGGAAGTCTGCAACCTCCTGAAATCGGAGTTCCCCGACACTCAATTTATCTTCACGACCCACGATCGTGTCTGGCTACAGCACATGATCGCCGAAGGGATCGTGACTCCTAAGTCGGTGCTGGAGTTCCGCAAGTGGACGCCAGAAGATGGACCGCACGTCTGGCAATTCGAGGATGTGTGGAAGG
>JBKKAL010000124.1:0-7632 GCA_046714695.1 Pyrinomonadaceae bacterium | reverse complement strand
ACTAAACACTCTACGGCAAATGAAGTCAGCGCCTCTTCCGTAATAAAGGCGGCTCCCGCGCCATCCGATAGCTTCCTGCAAAGTTCCTCGATCCCGTCGCAAGCGTCCGTCTCCACGCCTGCTTCTCCGAGAATCTTGTCAAGCAGAGGCGCATCTCTTCCGGTGGGCGCAAGCAACAACACACGACTATCAGGCCTGTCGGAGTTAGGCATCCCCTTCGGCCTCCTCCTCAAGCAATGAAGTTGATCCTTTACGATATGTCGGTACACCTGTGAGCACGCCGTGAAACTCTGTCAGCGGTTTCCCAACGGTGATACCATCTGATGACATACGCATCTCGCGGATAGTGTTCTCGTGATAGCCGGTTCGTTTTTTGACAACCGAGATCGCACGCCGCACCGCGCCCGCCGCCTCGAAGAAGCGCAACATCAGCACTGTGTCGGCCAGATAACTGATATCCACAGGAGTTCCCATGTTAGTGCCCATAAAGCCATGTTGGGCCATTACCAGAATAGTGACGACTCCCTGCCGGTTAAGATAGGTGAGCAGCTCATGCATCTGAATCGTAAGAAAGCGCTCGTCGGGCATTGATTGCATGTACCCGTTCAAACTGTCTATGACAACTAGCCGAGTGCCATCATCTTCTACGGAGCGGCGCACGTAATGAGCAAACTCGCCCGGTGACAGCTCCGCCGGGTCCACCTGTTGAATAGTCACGCGACCGGCTTCCACATAATCTTTCATCTCTTTGCCGAGTCCGGCAGCTCGCGCGAGATAAGTCTCGCGTCCTTCATCGAAGATAAAAGATGCTGAATGCTCACCCCGTTCGGCAGCCGCAGCAACAAACTGCGCGGCAATCGAGGATTTACCTGAACCAGCAGGGCCAAGGATCAGCGTGCTGGTTCCGCGATCAAGCCCGCCGCCCAGAAGAGTATCTAACTCCGGCACGCCGCTCGTGATCGCTTCCTGCTGAAAATCCTGGCGATGTTCGGCGGCGACAAGACGCGGATAGACGGCAACACCCCCGGTTTCAATATTGAAATCGTGATAACCACCACGATACTTGCTGCCGCGTAGCTTGATGATACGAAGCCGTCGCCGCTCCGCTCCATACTCCAGCGCCAGATGCTCTAGCTCGACCACGCCATGAGCGATGCTTTGAACCTGTAGATCGCCATCTGTCGAGGTACGGTCGTCCAGCAGCAGCACAGTGCAAAGACGCCCGGAGAAATACTGTTTGAGCGCGAGTATCTGCCGCCTGTAACGTAAAGCGTCGCGGGCCAGGAGTCGCATCTCCGACAGCGAGTCGAAGACAATGCGGCGCGGGTTGATGCGCTCTACTTGCTCCAGTACCGCGTTTGTCGTCTCGCTCAGTTCTATTTCTGAAGGGTGAAAGATGGTGTACTGAGAGTCGGTCTTGAGGCTCTCTTCCGAAGGAATCAGCTCGTAGATATTAATTTTATCCAGCGACCAGCCATGCGACTCGGCGACCGATTCCAGTTCCTCTTTCGTTTCCGAGAGAGTGACGTATAGAACCGGCTCGCCCTGTCGCGCTCCTTCAAGCAGAAAATTTAGCGCGAGCGTTGTTTTCCCCGTGCCGGGGTCGCCTTCTATGAGGTACAGGCGATTGGCCGGGAAGCCGCCCTCCAGAACTTTATCAAGCCCTTCGCTGCCCGTAGCCAATCTGGCGGGCGTATTGTCACCCTTGAGCGAGCCGTCAGTAGTCTTTTTTTTATTCACTGGTGTTCCTTGTTCGTTAGTTGAATTTAGTCCCGATTTCCGCTTTTGTGCATCGCAGGTTGATGATTAGTGTCTTAAGCCCAATCATAGAGGAGATACATATTGCAGGGACAACAAAGCGCAGCCCCGGACATCAGAGTAAATCACAAAGGATTTGTGCCGGGACTGATGCATCAATGAGCATAGTTCGAGATACTTCTTGAGACCCGCGTTAATATCCTTGGGGGAATCGGGGTACTATACGCTCTCGGAATAAGAGTCCACAATATTTTGTTTGTGATAAACGGGGGCCAGGATAAAAATATAGAAGGTGTTGGGCTCGCTCCGGTAGGCCAATGCGATATTTCAGGGTTGATAATTCTTTAGGCGTGCGACCCTTAATGGACTGTAATTACCCCGGAAGCGGCGGCGATTGTTTCCATTATGGTTGATAAGGTCTGCCGTAAAGCTCCTGGTAGAACCAGCCAAGGACGCGTATCTCTGCGGTGCATAACACTTCAAGCCAGCAGGAGGTGAGATAGTCCGTGCGCCCACGCTCGGTCGGAATGCGCGCTGCTTCTCGAACGGTAGAGGCCGCTTCGCCCATCTCCAATTTATAACTGGCGGCAATCTCTTCATTCGCCTTAGATGCTTCCTCAAGCGCGTTTAAGAGCTGGCTGATCCAGTCGTGCAGGCCCATTTCGCTGGCGTTGAGGGCGAGCGCCTGCATGATCCCAATTGCCAGACGATCTTCTGCGCGATTGAAATCATAAACGTTCTCGCCCTCGCTACGGCTGCGTTCCTGCTTCCACTGGAAAAGCTCTTCGACCTTCGGGTGACGGACTACCGCCACTCTCTGATCATAGTCCAGAAACCACTGTATACAATCGGCCACCGAATTGAGATCAAGCTGCCCGCTCTCGTCGCGCCTGAGCACGGGCGAGTTTGCGGGCGTATTCGGCGCGCTGTTCGATTTGGGCTTAGACATCAGATTTTCCGGTCTCCAACGAGAGCGTCCCTTTGGGCCAGCTCCAACTCGAATTTAGCGCGCACTTTGCCGACCTCATCGCCGCGATGATTGTGAATCGTAAAACTTGAGTAAGGCGCAAGCTCATCGAGCGCCGCTTCGTCCAGTATGCCGAGCTGCCGTAGAGTTTCGATCACGACCGTCGGACGGGCTCGTCTGTCTTCGCCATCTTCGATCTTGAAGGCCAGCCCCAGCCCGCGCGGCCATTTAGAAGAAGGAAGCACACCCGCCGTATAGACGCCCTCCGCGCCGACTTTCGAGACCAGCCCGCCATTTGTGGCGCGCATTAAAACAGTATCGAGGCGCTCGGCACGCCCGCCGATCATCTCCGGTTGTGAAGTCATGGCCGAGACTATTCGACCTGCTGCTTCGCGCGTCTCCCTGGGCCAATCCGCGGGCGGCACGACGAGCCGCGCATACATCAACGCCATCGCGCACACCGTGACGCCAAAGACCGGCGCGCCGCACCCATCAACGCCGACCGCGATGTCCTCCAACGGCACGCCTGAAAATTGTTCGATGGTACGCCCGATCATCAGTTGGACAGGATTGCCCGGTTGGTCATAAGTATCGGTTGGCGCGCCCAGATGTAGAGCCAGCGCGAGCATCCCCGTATGCTTGCCCGAACAATTGTTGTGCAACACGTTGGGTTTTTCGCCGCGCTCTCTTAAGCCCGCGGCGGCCTCTGCGCTGAACGGCTCATGCACCCCGCACTTTAAAGCGCTCTCGTCCATGCCGATCTTGCGGAGCATCCCGGCCACGGTCTCCGTATGAATCGTCTCGCCGTTATGCGAGGCGCAGGCGATGGCGATCTCTTTCTCCGTGAAATGGAAGCGAGAGGCCGCGCCGGACGCGACGAGCGGCAGCGATTGAAAGGGCTTGGCTGAAGAGCGCAGATAGGTCAGCATCTCTGGCATGCCAAGGCGGGCGATTACCTGTCCGTCTGCGTCCACGGCGATGATGTGACCGCGATGGCGCGACTCCGTGATCGAGCCGCGCGTGACTTCTACCAGAGACTCCGGCTCTGGAATATCATCCGTTCTTTTTTTACTCATTACCGATAGTTATATAAGTAAAAAGGAAAAAGGTAAAAGGCAAAAGTGAAGAAGGGATTAACGCCTTTCCTACTTTTGCCTTTTACCTTTTTAGTTTTGCGTTCTCTATCTGGAGGGTTTCGCGTTGCGCGGCGCGCGTCGCTTTCCGCCGTAGCTCAAAACACTCAGCTTGATATTTCGGCGACCGAAGCGGCAGGCTTCGCGATAGCTTGGAACCCATATGTCTATCTTGCGTCCTTTGACCGCCGAGCCTGTGTCGGCGACGATGTACTCGCCGCTGTACGGGCCGGCCTCCAGGCGTACGCGCGTGCCCAGGGGCAGAACGCGCGGGTCTGCGGCGATCAAGCCTTTAGCGACGCGCAGGCCGCTGGCGGTTCGTCCCGGCAGATTGTAGGCGGTGGCGACGTAAGCCTGCGGCGCAGTGATCGCAACAGCTTCGGCGGCGGGCGCTTCCGTGATCTTTTCCGGTAACATGCTTCCCGAAGGCGCGTTGCCTGCAATACTCATCCTTGCAGATATGACTGCCGTCTGCGGTGCGCTGACAGCAGACTCTGAAGCAGGCAGCGATTCGCCCTGCGCGGTTTGAGCCGGAAGGGTCTCGCTGGTTGTCTCTTCCTTCTGTTGCTGGATCGAGGCGGGTTGCTGAGAAGCGGAACTTTCGGCGAATAACGGTTTGGCGTAAAAAAGAGTAGATGCAGCGAGAAGCATGGAAGCCGTAAAGGCTGCGCTTCCGCCAAAGAACATTTTCATCTGATCGGTTCTCCTGTCCGAGGTGGTTGTCCAACCTTTCAGCAGCGCGGCGCGCGAGTCCGTTCTTTCCCATGACTCGACCTCCGGCTCTAGGAGTCAACAAGACGTGTCAGCCGGAGTTGGGGGCTTGCATCCTTGATGCGGTGCGCTGAAAGAGCTACACAAAAGAAAAACAAGCGAACATCATTTGTCCGCTTGTTCTATAGGTTCTAATTACAGGAGAGAAAGTAACACATCCGTCACAGAACTGTCTAATCGCCAGACCCACGGGTGGTGGGGTAATAGTTTGTTGCGGAAAAAGAGAAGCGGCAAGCCGTTGGCAAAACTTGCCGCTCTACAGCAACCGCTATCTATCATTGCAGTGTGCTTTTCAGGCGACAACCTTACGGTAAGTTGTGCCATTTTTCATTATTGCCTTCGTTTGACTCGACATTGAGGTTGGTTGAGTCGGCAATCACTTTAAAGGTTGTGTCTTTGAGATTGACAGCGTTGGGCAGAATACTCGTCGCGTTCACCAAAATGTTCGTGTACTTGCCCGGTTGGATCACGGGAATTGTCGCCTTCTTCACTCGGCCCACACTGGCGCTACCGATTTTGCGAACGGTCAGTTCCAGGATGCAACGTTTTGATGGAGCATCACCGTTATTGGAGACGTAAACGTTCACCTTTTTATTGCCGCTGAATTCAAACTCATTTCCTCTGACGATTAAATCCGGCATTGGCGCGTTCAACCCCACAGTTGATGTCGAGAGTAGTGCAACGCTGTTGTTTTCCACATTGTCGTCGAATACCGAATTGTTCGCCGGTGTGACCTGCAAAGCGCAGACGATGACGAGACTCAAGCAAATGATTGTTTTCACTTTTCATTCTCCTTATTCTGTATGGGCAGATAGTTTCCAGATACTATGCCGATGTGCCACGGTTGCCAGCGAAGAGTATTAACCTATCTCTTAATTGTCAATGTTTAGCAACACACTATTACCCCGCTACCGGCCTCTAACGGGTTGCGTCTCAAGGTATCGCTGTTGGCCGTTGAGGACAGGTTCTATCAAGTTTTTGCCGGTGGCACTGACTGGAAAATCATCTATTGATCGAGTCTGCGAATCACCTCTTGGCTTATAGTCTTTACGAAACTAAAACGGACGAAAATCCGTAAAAGACAGCGCCAAGCCTATTTGAAGGAGAAAGATTTCGTCCAATGCGCATGAGAAAGCTTTTCGTTCTGTTCCTGGCGTTGTCATGTCTGACCACGCTGCCGCTTCAGAACTCCGTCACCGCAAACTTTCACGAGACAGTATCGCCGCAGGTTGCCGGAAGCGCGACGCCGACCGCTCCGGCGCTCCCCGCTTGGGTCGTGCGCAGCAACGAGAATACACAGGTACTCCTGGCCGTGCTGGCTCGCTTCGGCCCGGAAGGCGCAGGGCAGATCGGCGTCAGCGGCTTTGACGAGCAGATCATAGACCTCAAGCCGAAGATCAACGAGCGCGCCAATCAGGCGACACGCGAAGCCATTCAGGTTTTAAAGGGACGACTCGCGGGCGAGAAAGACCCGCTCGTGCGTCAGGATTTGGAGATTTTGATCAAGTCTGCCGAGGACAACATTCGCGGTACGGAGCTTAACGAGAAGTACGAGATTCCCTACTTCAACATGGCGCAGTTGGTCTTCTTCGGTATGCGCGGCCTCCTGGACGATCAGGTTCCGGCGGAGCGACGAAAGGCCGCCCTTGTTCGTCTGCGTCGCTACACGGGGATGGAAGCGGGTTACGAGCCGATCACTGTTCTGGCAGAAGCGCGCACGCGCGAGCGTATGAGCAAGCCCGGCCTCTTAGGCCCTCCCAGAATTCAGGTCGAGAAAGACCTCGCAAACGCGGATTTCTTTATCAACGGCCTCGGCCAGCTTTTCGAGAAATATAAGATCGAGGGTTACAAGGAAGCACACGCGAAGCTCAAAGAGCAGCTTACTGCTTACAATGATTTCGTGCGCAAAGAGATACTGCCCAAGGCGCGCACGGACTTTCGCCTGCCCGCCGAAGAGTATGCTTTCGCGCTTGAGCAGTTCGGCGTAGATATTCCGCCCGATCAACTGGCCGCCAAAGCGCACACGGCCTTTAACGAGATTCAGAAAGAGATGCAGTTGCTTGCGCCGCGCGTCGCAAAAGAGAAAGGGATCAACGCGACCGATTATCGAGACGTGATCCGCGCGCTCAAGAAAGATCAGTTTGAAGGCTCTGCCATCCAGCCTTTTTACGAGAAACGCATCAAGGAGATAGAAGAGATCGTCCGCCGCGAGAAACTGGTGACGCTGCCCGCGCGCCCCGTGCGCATACGACTAGCGAGCGAGGCCGAGAGCGCGGCCCAACCAGCCCCGAATATGCGACCGCCTCGCCTGCTCGGCAACACGGGCGAGATCGGCGAGTTCATCCTGCCGCTGCGCATCCCCAGCAAGCCCGGAGAAGCGACGAAGCAGTACGACGATTTCACCTTCGCGGCGGCCTCCTGGACGCTCTCCGCGCACGAGGCGCGTCCCGGCCATGAGTTGCAGTTCGCTTCGATAATCGAAAAGGGCGTCTCATCAGCGCGGGCCATCTTCGCCTTCAACTCGACGAACGTTGAAGGCTGGGGACTCTATTCGGAAGCGATCACGAAACCCTTCATGCCGCTCGACGGCCAGCTCATCTCGCTCCAGCATCGAATGATGCGCGCGGCGCGTGCCTTTCTGGACCCTGAGCTACAGGCGGGCAAGATCACGCCGGAGCAGGCGATGCGCGTGCTCAAGGAAGACATAGTGCTCTCGGACGCGATGGCGACGCAGGAGGTCGAGCGTTACACGTTCCGCGCGCCGGGGCAGGCCACCAGCTACTTCTACGGCTTCACGCGATTAATGGAGTTGCGCTCGGAAGTTGAGAAACTCATGGGCAAGAGGTTCGATCAACAGAAGTATCACGACTTCATCCTGTCGCAAGGACTTCTGCCGCCAGACCTGCTGCGCAAGGCGGTGCTGGAACAGTTCAAAAAGTAAGGATGAAGGCTGCAAAGATGAAAGACAGGCTGGGATAGCTGAATCATTCAGCTATCCCAGCC
>JBKKAL010000123.1:0-6579 GCA_046714695.1 Pyrinomonadaceae bacterium | reverse complement strand
CTTCGGGTCTGTGATGGCCGAAGAAGGTGTATCTCCGTTATTATCGCGCTTCACTCTGGCACGCGCCGCGACAAGCTGCATCTCCTCTTCAGATATTTCTCGCTTACGCTGCTTTTGCAGTTCCTTCATATCTTCTGGCATTGAAGGAGGTTTCTCGAAACTCTCCTTAGGCTTGTCCTTCAGAAAATCCTTCATGAAATCTACGAAGAAGGGAAGCGCGCCGTGCCCGCCCGTCATGTCATTTCCGAGCGGCTTCTTTCTGCCCGGATACCCCATCCAGACTCCCGTCACATAGGTCGGCGTGAAGCCCACGAACCATACGTCCGTATGATCGTTGACCGTGCCGGTCTTGCCCGCCAGCGGCACTCCCAGGGCTTTCCCGCCCGTCGCCGTGCCAGCCTCTATGACGCCGCGCATCATGTCAACCATCGTCAGCGCGACGTACTCGCTCGTCACCTTGTAGGTCGTCTTCTCCCACTCTTCAAGCACATTGCCGTCGCGATCAAGCACGCGCCTGACCAGATGCGGCTCGACGCGCACGCCCTTGTTGGGAAATGCCGAATAGGCCGAGACCATCTGGTTCAAGGGAACTTCGGTTGCGCCCAGGGCAGATGGAAGATATGGAGCCATCGGAACGGTGATGCCGAAGCGACGCACCATCTGCGCGCCGGTTTGAATGCCGACGGTTTGCAGCAAGTGTACCGCCGGAATGTTCAAAGACTTGGCGAGCGCAATCTTCAAGGGCACATCGCCGTTGCTGGTCGAGCCGTCGTAGTTGTGCGGAACCCAATCGCCAATATGAATCGGAGCGCCGCTCACTTTGCTGTCCGGCGTCATTCCCCATTCAACCGCCGCCGTATAGACGAACGGCTTGAAGGCCGAGCCCGTCTGACGATAAGCCTGCGTCGCGTTGTTGAACTTGTTGGTGTAGAAATCATACCCGCCGACCATCGTGACGACCTCGCCGTTTTTGGCGTTGAGGGTCATCATCGCGCCCTGTACCGCAGGGACTTGAGAAAGCTCGACCGTCAGGCGACGATTATTATCGTCTACCTCTTTGATCTTGAACTCGGCAAGGTCGCCCAGCTTGAACTCACTCTTCGGCTGACGATTCGACCAACCCATGTCTTTGGCCGTCACGGTCGCCTGGTAAGTGCCGAAGCGTACCAATGCCTCGTTCTTCGCCTGATCCAGCTTCATGACGAGGCCCGTAACTGACTTGCCTTCGGCGTAATCATTGCCGTACCACTCAGGATGCTTGAAATTGTCGAGTTGCTGCTGCGTGACGGGGGCAGTTGTACCGTTGCTGTTCTGCGTGCCGATGCTGGTATAAGCGGAGCGCCACCCGGCATGCGTGCGATCATACTGGCGAAGACGTTCGCGCACGACCTCGACCGCTTTGATCTGGGCCGCGACGTTGATCGTCGTGTAGACGGAGAGGCCGCCCTGCGCTACGCGCGTCGTGTATTTTTCTTCCAGGTCTTGACGGATCTCCTCGACCGGATAATCGAAGGGAGAAGAGCGCTGCTGCGATGGATAGTAGGCCGTGTCAACCAACTGGATCGGTTTCGCCTTGGCCGCTTCCGCTTCCGCTTGCGAGATAAAGCCGTTTTTGGCCATCTGTTCAAGCACGAGGTTGCGGCGCTCTTTCGCGTCCTTCGGGTTGACGGTCGGCGAATACTCGCCGGGCGCTTTCGGAATACCGGCCAGCAGCGCCGCTTCCTCAAGCGTCAGGTCTTTGGCCTTTTTGCCGAAGTAGTTTTCCGCGCCAGCCTCTATGCCGTAAGCACGCGCGCCCAGGAAGATGTGGTTGACGTACATCTCCATTATCTGGTTCTTCGTGTAGTATCGTTCGATCTGAAGAGCCAGCAACCACTCGTTGATCTTGCGCTTCAAGGTCTGCTCTTTCGAGAGAAAAAGATTTTTGGCAAGCTGCTGCGTCAGGGTCGAGCCGCCCTCGCGACTGCCTGTCGTGATGTTCTTGAAGGTCGCGCCGATGATGCGTATCGGGTCAATGCCGACGTGATCGTAAAAGCGCACGTCCTCGATGGCGAGGATCGCGTTCTTCATCACGGGAGAAATCTCCTCGTACTTGAGCGGGATACGTTTCTCAAGCGCGAACTCGCCGATCACCGTCTCGCCGTCGTCGGCATAGACGCGCGTGATGACGCTCGGACGGTAAGTGGCTAGCGACGCTACCTCGCCCGCCGCCCTCGAATAATTGAGCTGGTAGGCGGCGATGATGCCCGTCAATCCTCCGGCGGCAATCGCCAGCAACAGGACGGCCGGGAACCAGAAACGGCGCAGGAAGTGGCGACGACGTGCCGGAGGCGCGTTCAGGCGCGAAAGCGCGGCACGCTGCGATGGTCGCGGTTCTTCTTTGGAGGCCATAAAGCGATCCTTTTCAAAAACAGGCTAGGCGCGGGAGGCCGCGAGTTTGATGTCTATGCCGATAAAGTCTCTCCCCTGCTTGGGCGAGGGAGATTATAACGCAACTCAGAATAAGAGATGAAGCCTTGAAGCGCTTGTGAATCAAACTCGAAGCAGCCCTCTTTGACTCTCATTCATCTAAACCACTATAATAAACGTGTTCGCGAAAGGGGGCGACAGGCTTCGACAGGAGTCTTAATCGTCGAGCGGATGCATGCCGGGCTCCTTCATGCAGCTCGTTAAAAAGTGTGAAGAAACACAATTGCCAATAATCAAGAATTGGCTCTCGCTGCCTAATTAAGCACCGAGACGTCTCACCGCAAGTTGCTCATGCGCGCGGAGCGAGATGTCACTCAGATGAGCTGGCCTGACCCTTCGGTCCGTGGGGTTGGGCGAGACTAAAGTCGGACTAGCTCCTGACCGAGGTCTTCGTCGCTTCACTGACTCGGTCCAGGGGGCGAAGTTGCCGGGCGAAAGTCCGGCAGAAAGAGAAGCGGCTAAGCATGTAGATTTCGTCGGCGTTGTCTCTTGGATCAGGGTTCAATTCCCTGCGCCTCCATCATCATTTTACGTACCCACCCTATTGAATCTCGATTTACCCATCGGAATCTTCGATAGCGGCATCGGCGGCCTGACCGTCTATCGCGCGCTGCACGAGGTGTTGCCCGCAGAGCATTTCGTCTATCTAGGCGACACGGCGCGCGTCCCCTACGGAACAAAATCGCTCCAGACGGTCGAGCGTTACGCTATCGAAAACTCGCGTTTTCTGGAGTCGCGCGGAATCAAGCTGCTGGTCGTGGCCTGCAATACGGCGTCGGCGCTGGCTCTTCCTGCCATCCGCCGCAGCGTCGCCGTCGAAGTCATTGGCGTCATAGAGCCAGGAGCGCGCGCGGCGGTCGAACAATCCGCTAGCGGGCGCATCGGCGTTATCGCCACCGAGGCGACCATCAATAGCCGTGCTTATTCAACGGCCATTGCCAGGCTCTCGCCCGCAGCGCAAGTGATCGAGCGCGCGTGCCCGCTCTTTGTGCCGCTTGCCGAAGAGGGATGCGCCGACACGGATGTTGCGCGCCTTGTGGCTACCGATTATCTCTCGGAGATGAAAGAGAACGGCGTTGATACGCTCGTCCTCGGCTGCACGCACTATCCTATCCTGCGAGGTGTGATTCAAGAGACGGTTGGAGACCATGTACGCCTGATTGATTCTGGCGAGGCCGCAGCGCATGATGTCAAACTGCTTTTGGAGCAGAGTAATCTGGCGCGTGAGGCGGATGAACAGGATACGCGCGAGCGCCATTTGTGCGACGATCTGGATCACTTTTACGTGACGGATGCCGCTGATCGCTTTAGCCGCGTCGCCGAGAGATTTTTGGGCACCGCGCCCTCCATTCTGGAGGCCGTAGAAGTCTGGGGGCATGATGAGCTTCGCACGTACTGACGGGCGCACAGCAGACGAATTGCGAGTGGTGCGCATTACGCCAGATTTCCTGCCGCACGCCGAAGGCTCAGCCTTGATTGAGATTGGCCGCACGCGCGTGATCTGCGCGGCTTCGGTCGAAGAGCGCGTGCCGCCTTTTCTGCGCAATCGTGGCCGTGGCTGGGTCACGGCGGAGTACGCCATGTTGCCGCGCGCCACACAGCAGCGAACGGCGCGCGAGACAGGGCGCGGCGGCCCTTCGGGTCGCACACACGAGATTCAACGCCTGATCGGTCGAAGTTTACGCGCTGTCGCGGACACGACCGCGCTCGGCGAGCGCACCGTGACGCTCGACTGCGACGTGCTACAGGCAGACGGCGGCACGCGCACCGCCTCCATTACAGGTGCTTACGTCGCCTTCGCGCTCGCCTGTCGTCGCCTCGTTCGCTCAGGCAAGATCACACGCAGCCCCGTCACCAGCGAGGTCGCCGCCACGAGCGTCGGCATCGTTGACAAGACGCCGCTGCTCGATCTCAAATATGACGAAGATTCGCGCGCCGAAGTTGACATGAACGTCGTCTGCACGGGCGACGGCCGCTTTATAGAAGTGCAGGGCACAGCCGAGGGCGCGCCCTTCACGCGCGAGGAGATGGACGAGCTTCTGGCATTGGCCGTGCGGGGCGTCGAAAGCCTTATCCTTGTTCAGCGCGAAGCCATCGAGCAGGCTGCCCCCTGAATCAACCGAGGACAACTCCACGCCTCGCGAACCGCATCTCAAGCGCGAGGGAAAGGGTTTCGCGCTCTTCCCGGCTCGCGCCTGAGTATTCTACAATCGGCCTGCAAACGCTTATCACAGGAAATGGAATTCATCGAGGAGTATTACAATATGCGACGCCTGAGTATCTTTTTAGTCTTCGCTTTTACTTTATCGCTCATGTCCGCGCTGGCGCTGGCCCAGTCGCAGACCTTCACGAGCGAAAACGTTGATTACACGCTGGAGCTTCCCTCGCCGACCTGGCGCATCGTTCAGGAGGCCGACAGCGTGCATCAGCACACGGAATTTATCTACGGTGATCGCAACGACGGTTATCTGAAGATTCGCAAAGAGATGGTGGATGATGGGACGACCGCCGCAGATTTGGCCCGGCGCGATCAGGAGCAGAAGCTGCGTTTTATGCCCGGCTACGTTGACGGCAAACAGGAGAGATTCGCCGGACGTTTGAACGGCGTGACTATCTCTTATGAATTCACCAGCGGCGGCAAGGCGATGGCCGGTCGCACCTATTACCTGCAAGCTGATAATCGCACCATCTACGCCTTGCGCTTCACGGGAATGCGCGACAAGCTCTCGCGCATACGCAATCAGACAGACATGATCGCCCGCAGCTTTCAAACGAAATAATTTTTAACCCCGCAAGGCTGAAAAATATCGAATGGCCGCCCGTCGCGAAAAGAAAGAGCGCGGGCGGCCAAGATTTTGAATCAGGCTCATTAATCGTTGGAATCTTACTCTTACATATGCGATTGAAACTGGCGCACGGGCTGGCGATAGGCGAGTCTCATATTAACGGCAAGGGCTGCTTTGCGACGATTGACTTCGCGCGTGGACGAAAGATCGCGGAGTACACGGGCGAAAGAATCCCGGACGGGGAAGCGCAACGCCGCGCCGGAGGCCGCGCCAAGCTGCGCATCTGCGACATAGACGGAAGATGGAGTTTAGACGGCAGCCGTGGCGGCAATGGCACACACTATATCAATCATTCGTGCGCGCCCAACAGCTATATGAAGATCATCTACGGGCATATCCTCTTCTATGCCCTGCGCGATATACGCGCCGGCGAAGAGATCACCATTGATTACGTCGACACGCTGCATTCCGACGAGAAACGATGCCGCTGTGGCGCACCTACCTGTCGCGGAACAATCAATAAAAAGAGATAGCTTGGGCGATTGTTTAAGGTGATAGGCCGCCTCGCGGATGCTTTTAAGCTGAAAGCGCCGCGAGCGCATCGAGCAAGGCTGTCTCTTCATCTTCGGCCACCGTGCGCAGATCGAGCAGCACTTTGCCCTCCACGATCCGGGCAATGACCGGAGGCTTTTGTGAACGCAGATTTTCTTCGAGCGCATCCGCAGACATCTTCTCATGCGTCAGGGCGATAAGCGCCGTGCGGGGGTGGGCCAATGGAGCTGCCCCGCCGCCGATTGCTGATTCTCCTTCTGTGATTTCAGAGCGAAGGGAAGACATAGGCGCTCGTTCCCTCAGTTGTGAGAGAAGAGTTTGCGCACGCCGCTCGATCTCATCAAAGGTCAGGGCGAGCATCCGAAGCATTGGTACTTCCTTGAAAGAAGCGCCACGGGCGTGCGACTCCAAAGTAGCTTCAAGAGCGGCCAGGGCCAACTTGTCGGCGCGCAGGGCACGATAGAGCGGATGCTTGCGCAAGGCTTCAATGTGCGAGCGACGACCGACGATGAGACCTGCCTGCGCCGCGCCGAGCAGTTTATCGCCGCTAAAGGAGACCACATCCGCCCCTTTTCTGATGGACTCCCCAATGACCGGCTCATCTACAAGACCATACGGTCGCAAGTCAAAGAGAGCGCCCGACCCGGCATCCTCATAGAGCAGCAAATCCGCCTTGTGCGCAAGCTCTGCTAGCTCCGCGAGCAGCGGCTGTGATGTGAAGCCGACGATGCGATAGTTGGAGGTGTGAACGCGCATCAGGAGGCGCGTCTCG
>JBKKAL010000122.1:0-26475 GCA_046714695.1 Pyrinomonadaceae bacterium | reverse complement strand
GATGCGGAAGTCGAGCAGGTGATGCAGCGGCTTAACACGCGCCCGCGTAAGACGCTCGGCTTTAGAACTCCGCAGCAGGTCTTTTTCAAACAATCACCTGTTGCACTTCAATGTTGAATCCAAGTCTTATGTTTTAAATGGCGAACTCTCAAAAACAAAGTGGTACAAGTCCACAGGACTCAGCCACCGAGTCATAAATAACTGGAAGCATTCCTAGAGAAGAACTATTACTGTCGCTGCCCGCTGCCCGGAAGCGGATGCGTCTTATGCGGCGGCGATCCACACGCTCGACCGTGAATCGCGCCCCCTCATACTCGACCGCTTCACCCGGCTTGAGCAGTCGCCCTGATTTGGCGAGCATGAATCCGGCCAGTGTCGTGTAACCGGCATCCTCCGGCAAGCCGAGATGGAATCGGCGATTGGCGTCACGCACGGCCAGCATCCCATCCAATAAATATGTGCCGTCAACATCTTCGACGATCTGTGCACGTACCTCTTCATCATATTCATCGTTGATCTCGCCAACGATCCCTTCCAAAAGGTCTTCGAGTGTGACGATGCCCGGATGAGGAGGTTCAAGTCAGCCGGTCATGCGCAACGGTTTCTCTCGGCCTTCGGGATCATCACGTCACACTTCCGACCGGGGCGGCATCTTTGTACCGCCGGCGTTTATCGGGAAATGATGAAGCGTAGGTTCGCTGATTGGCGAGAGGTGGTTGTCGCTCAGGGAGGAAGCTGAAAATTAGGATTCGTGGTAGAAAACAAGCGGGAGAACCTGGCGGCGTTTTCCGGTTAACATTCTTTCATAAGCTTAAGTTGACAATACCATTCGTGCGCAAGGCTCGAGGGGAATAAGTATAAATCACATCTCTAACCGGGATGGGTGCCAGGGCATTCAGATTGGATTGTCAGAAAGGAGAGAGTAGCGGGCAGTATTTTATTACTACCCGCTACTACTCGAACGCCTCTATCTGGATTTGTGTATCTGTATATTACCTCCTTGATCCAGCAGGCCTTCCTTCGTTGCGTAATCCTTGCTGTCGTATGTAAAGCCATTACCGCCTGTAAACTGAATGCGGAACTTATCCACTTGCGCTCCGGGTTCCGCCAGATCATCTATCCACACTACAAAGGTATAGCCGCCCACGCCGTTGAGGGTCGCCGTCCCGGTGAAGACTCCTCGCAAGCGGTCGGGCGAAATGGCTATGACGGTGATGGTTTCGCTGTGCAGGTTGTAATTGCGTGACTTGTCGTGGAACTGAAGGCTGCCAGTGTAAAGCGTCTGCCCGGCCTGAGATTTAGTCTGCACAACGAAGCCGAAGTTGCGTAGACGCTCGTCAATGCTCCCCCCGCCGGTTATCTTCCCGGGGGTAGAACGCACTTCGATCGGGCACCCTCCCGTGCTGGTGCAGCCCTCGTAAACGGCATCACCGTTGAAGCTGGCTTCCACCTGATGCAGTCCCGGCACGAGCCAAGCCTCGAAAGTATTGTTAACGCTGAGCCCACCGATCTTGAAGGTAATCGTCTTGCCCGTCAGCACCTCATTGGTTAATCCGTCCTTCAGCGTGGCGCTCAAAGTCACCATGCCGCCAAAGTCCACAGAGTTGCTGGCGCACTCTATGGTGGTGGGCCGCTTCAGGACTTTGCGCACGCAACGCTTAACCGTCTCGTTGCCTGCGCTGTCTCTTACCACCAGTTCAATGATGTACTCACCTACGCCTCTCTCAAGGGTGAGCGTGCCGGGGCAGCCAGTGCAAAGAGACTCTCGCCCGCCAGCGCCGATTATGTACCATTCGTAAGTGAAGGCGTTGCCTGGGAGATGCGAGTCATCCGATATGCCAGGCTCAAGGACAATCTGTGCAGTACCGCCTGTGCCGACATAGATATCCTTGTCTGCCAGATTTGCCACAGGAGGAGTGCTGTCGACGTAGACCTGCCGACGGATGACATCACTCGATTCTCCATCGCAGACCTGTACTATCTCAATCACGGGATGGCAGTCGTCAAGCACAAGGTCTATGGCCCAGTTACCTGACGAATCCACTGTAGTAGTCAGAGTGCGATTGTTATTGGTGTTATCCGGATGTTCAGGATCGCTGACTTTTAGTTGAACGGTGCAGCCCGGATTGCCACGGCCTGTGACGCGAGTGGACACGTGGCCACCGCCTCCGATTACTGTATAGCCCGTACCGGGCCCCATGATGCCGCCGGAATCGGGCAGCCCGCCCGTCAATGTTAATGGGGCGTAGACGACGCGTCGGCAGCGCTTCTCTATGCAGTTGCCGGCAGTATCGCAGACTTCAACTTCTATCTCGTAGGTGCCAGGCTGAAGGTCTATCTCCAGACCGCTTCCGCCGCCGGTGAGTATACCTGCTGATCCGCCACCGCCAAGAATGATGTCGGTTCCGCCCGGCCCGCAGCCTACGCATGTCCACTTGTAGGTCACACCGGCACCGGGCACGTGCGTCTCTTCATCGCTCGCGGCGCCGGAGAGAATGACGCGCGCGGTTCCGCCGCTGCCGATGTAGTCGGCGCCGTCCGCAGGGCCTCCGCCCGTGAAATGGGGCGGTGTGCCGTCCACATAGATCTGCCGCCTGATAGTTTCACCGTTGGTCCCGCCGCACGACTGCCACACTTCCACGACCGGGTGACAATCATCAAGCTCAAGGTCCATTGACCAGTTGCCCGAGCCGTCTACCGTGGTTGTGTAGGTCTGGTTGTTGCGCGTGCTGTCCGGGTGCTCAGAGTCAGAGACCTTGATATTGATGGTGCAGCCCGCGTTGCCCGTGCCCGTGATGATACGACGCACGCGCCCGGGTGTGCCTTCAGTGCCGGGGCCATAGATGCCGCCATTTTCCGGAAGCCCACCCGTGATGTTTAAGGGTTGAGGACGTGTGATGCGCCTGCGGCAACGCTTGATGATGCGATTGCCCGCGCCGTCTATCACTACAACCTCAAACTCATACTCGCCCTCGCCAAGCTCAATTCTGAGACCGCTGCCGGGGCCGCCTGTGTATTCAATGAGCATGCCGCCTGAGCCGCCACTGCCGAGCAGTGTGCGCGAGCCGCCGCCACCGATGAGATACCATTCGTAGGTGACGCCGCCGCAGTTGCCGACGCAGTGATAGGTGTTCGGGTCGCTCGCGGAGCCGTCAATGAGGATCGTGCCGGTGCTTGAGCCGCCGCCTATGTAAATGGTTTCATCCTCGACAGGGCCGTTGCCTGTGAAGACGGGCGGCGTGCCATCCACGTAGATGTGACGGCGAACCACGTCGCTTGCATCACCATTGCAGATTTGCACGAACTCTATGGTCGGGTCGCAGTCGTGCAGGTCGAAGTTCATGGACCAGTTCCCGCTTGCGTCCACGGTCGCGGTGTAAGTGCCCACGTTGCCATGATCGGGGTCATTGACCGTAGCCTGAATCGTGCAGCCAGCATTGCCCGTGCCGCCGAAGGTAGTATGCACGACGCCGGGTTGTCCGGCGATGCCGGGGCCGACGAGGGTGCCCTCGCCGGGGCCAACGGTTATTGTCGGTGGCGGCGTCGAGGAGTTTTGACAGTTCTGTGGGGTGACGACTACTTCGAAAGAGCCGCCGTTATTAAACCATCCGTAGCCATCCAATGTTGCCAGAAACAGTCGTGTTGCGCCTGGCGGGGCAATGAATGTTTGCGCTGCGCCACTGCTGGTCTTGCCGTCTCCAATAAAGAAGGGTTGCTTTAGGGCCGGAGAGGCGGTCAGGTTGTTAAATCCAATCGTGTATAGGTTAACAGATGCAGGGGCGGGCGTGGTATTGGGCGGTGCGTCTGTAAGAAATACCCCTAGCAGAGCGTTGGCAGGGCCTGTATAACCGCCTATGCCGTTTGACTCATAATGAGCATTGGAATACCAGTCAAACCCATCCGGCGTCGCAAGATTTCCATCGCCTAGATGTACTTTTCCTGTTGCCGAAAAGTTATATTGCGCTCCAGGTGTGACCGGAATTCCACTCACAAGTACGGGGGAATCATGCGGTACGGAATCCCAGCCATTATCAATTGAGCCGACCGGCATGCCTGCTAGGTAAGGATTTGAAGTACCCGGTACTGTCACTGTGGTGGAACAAGTCGGCGGCGGAGCCTGCGCCTGGACCGTGCTTGAGAACTCGGACGTGTTGTTCTGCGGATCGGTGGCGGTTGCGGAAATGTGTGTGTGCGACGGATCGTACGCCAGTGTGGGCGTGAACGTAGCGTTGCCGTTGGCGTCTGTGGTGACCGTAACCGCGTCAAGGAAGGCCTTGCCCTCACCCAAGCCTGAAGTGTCGGGTTGAGCGTTGCCGAAGAATTCAATGCGGAACAGCGTGTTGGGCGTGCTGTTGAGCGTCCAGGGACCGCCGCTCGACGACGGCACGACGGGGTAATTCTGCATCCTGTTGGCCCCCTCGTCCGGGTCCTGCGTGTCGTTGGCCGTGACGCCGGAATCAGAGCCCGTCGAAAGGTCAATGCCCAACTGCCCGTTGTTGAAGATCGAGTTGGCGGAAATCAGGTTGCCTTTGGAGAAGTCGTTCAAAAAGCCGGGGTCGGCGACGGTCACGCCGTTGCCAGTGTTGTACGCGATAACGTTTCCGCCGTTGGCTGTACCGTCTCCGATGGCGTTCCTGCTTGACCTCAAGCGGATGTCAATGCCGTGAGAGCGGTTGCCGAAGCCGGGGCCGCGCGCCTCGGTCGTGCCGATGTAGTTGGAGGTGATGACGGAGTCGGTCGCGCCGTTCGAGACGGCGATGCCGATTGCGTTATCAACGATGGTGTTGCCGACGGCATAGGTCGAGGCGGCCAGGCGGATGTTTATGCCGTTGCCCCCGTTGCCGAGCAGAAGCGTTGCGCCCCTGTCCGTGCCGATCAGGTTGCCTTCGATGCGATTGCCGTTCGGGACCACCGTGCCGAAGCCGGTCGAATAGTTCTCGACCCGAACGCCAGGCCCCCCGTTGCCGGAGATGACGTTCCTCTCCGCGTCGTTCGAGCCGCCGATCAGGTTATTGTGCGACCCGCGGATGAAGACTCCTGAATCGCCGTTCGGCAGTTTGCGTGTGCCGGTCGCGTCCGTGCCGATCAGATTGCCCTGCACCTTGTTACCTGAATTAACCAGTAGGTATATGCCCTGCCCGCTGTTGCCGGATATCAGGTTGCCGCCGCCGGGCTGTCCGTTACCGACGATGCTGTTGCCTTCCAGCGACACGCCGGATCCGTTCGGGACGGGCTGGCTGCCCGTGACATCCGTGCCGATATAATTACCGAGCACTGCATGGTTGCCGTTGTTTAACCAGACGCCGTAGCCACCGCCGTTGCCAGAGATGATGTTGCGAAAGGCGGGGGTGGTGCCGCCGACGCGGATGTTATATGAGGCGTGGGTGGCGTAAACGCCGTGGAGATTGCTTAAGGCTCGCGTGCCTGTGATGTCCGTGCCGATGAAGTTGCCTGCAACGAGAGGACCGTTGTTCGTGTGCGATATGTGAACGCCGACGCTCTGGTTCCCCGCGATGACGTTGCGCTCGTCGGCGTCGCCTACTCCGTTGCCGTCAGTGCCGACGCGACCGTTCTCGCTGAGCCCGCTTAAAGAGACGCCGTGCCAGTTCGGGATGGGAAGCAATCCCGTCACGTCCGTGCCGATCAGGTTGCCGGCGACGACCGCGTTGTTAGACAGCCAGGTGCCTATACCGACACCGCACCCGCCGAAGTTGGTGTGGCCTGAAATGATGTTCCGCTCTGCCGCGTCGGCGATGCCGTCACCGTTCGTCCCAATGCGCACCCCGTTGGCAGATTCCATCGAGATGCCACTGACGCAGGGCACGTTATTGAACCAGCGCGAAGGGGTCAGTGTCGGCTTCGCCAGCGTGCCCGTGCGATCTGTGCCGATCAGATTCCCCGCGATGATTGCTGCGCTCGTATTATGGATCCTGATGTTTGCGGTGTAGTTGCCGGATAGAAGGTTACGTTCGGCAAATTCGTCAGCGCCATCGCCGTTCGTGCCGATGATGACTCCCGGGGCCTGCACATAAACGCCGTAAAAATCGTTTCCCTGCGGCGTCAGACCGTCCGGCTCAATGCCGATGAAATTGCCGGTCACGTAGAGGCGAGGCGCAAGTGTGTAAATACCCTGGCGGAACCTGGTGATCGAGAGTCCCCTTACCGTGCTGGTATCGGTGTCGGTCGTCGCTCCCGTGCCGAAGACGAGGCCATCCCCGGCCCCCGCGTTCATCAGCATCCCGTCAATCTGAATCTTGATAACCGCGTTGGTACCGGCGGGCAGCGAGTTCACCTGTGACTCAGGCTGCGTATAGCCGTCAATGAGCACCGGGTTGATTATACCGGGCAGCGGGGAGAGGGGTTGAATCTTGTGCGGCCCCGATTCTGGAATGTTGAAGCTGATAATGTCAGCCCCGGGCTTGGCGTTAGCGTCTAGGATGGCCTGTCGAAGTGAGCCTGCTCCCGAATCATTCGTGTTGGTCACCTGAAAGGTTGCCGGGGCAGTGGAGAAAGCGGTTGCAAGCACTGCCGTGTACCCATTGCCAGTCATAGCTCGGAAAAGATTTGGGACTTGAAGCCAGCTTCGGGTCTCCGGCTGAAGCCATTTGAAGACTCCACCTTGAGCCGATAATGGCTGCGCCACAATAGGCAGCACGATAAACATCAGAGCCGTGAGACTTACTATGCGAATGAGATTTCTGCTAATGCGTTTCATGGGGACTCCTTCTTCGAGTAATGACCGTTCGTTCCGGGCTTCTCAGGCAGTCAGACGGTTGATAGTTCGACGCCCTGCCGGGGGACATACGGAAAACTGTTGTGGGTCTAAAGCGAGAACGGACTACAGCGGGCAAGCAGTCCGCATCACCAGTTGATAAAAGACTCAAGGGTCAAAGACGGAACTCTTCGCAACGGCCGAGCGCTCCTGAATTCTCCCTCTACTATTAATTGCGCAATCCGGCGGCTAATCTTTCCATGCAAGATGAAATATCCGCTTATGGAAAGAGAGCCTATGTTTCGTCACGCCAAGTGCTAATTGTTTTTCTGACGAAGGCGACCGAAAGGCGTGTCTGTCCTACAGACGGGGACCGGGACCGGCTTCAAGCCCGGCGCAGAAGAGTGTCAGTCGGGTTAATTTGAAAACCTTGCCGATAACGGGTGGTGAGAAGTCAGATTTTTGGGCCACAACGTCAGGCAAAGACGCAAGTAGAGCGCGCTAATATAGAGGCGAGGGGCGGGCGCTGTCATCCGCCGATGGTTAGAGGCCGGTCTATAACTTTCGATAGATGCTGGTAATGGTTTTCAGTCCAGGGAAAGTAGGCCGAGCCTCAGGGCGCGCGTCACAGCCTCGGTTCTATCGCTGGCCGAGAGCTTTCCCAGGATGTTGTTGACGTGGCTCTTGACGGTCCCTTCTGTGACGCCGAGGCGCGCTCCGATTCTCTTATTGCTCATTCCCTGGGCAATTAGCGCCAGAACGTCCGTTTCCCTTGTGGAGAGCGCCGGGCTCGCCATGGTGTCGGCGAGACGGCCCGCGACAGACGCGTGTATATAACGCCGCCCCTGATGAACGGAGCGGATGGCATCCAGCAAGTGCCTGGCCTGGACATTCCACGGCAGAAAGGAATGAACGCCCGCGCGTAAAGCGCGCCTGACGTCTTCGCCCGCATGAACGCCCGACAAAACGATTATGCGGCTCTGCGGCGAGCCCTTGCGGACCGCTTCAATCGCCTCCAGTCCGTCCGACTGAGGGCTGATAAATTTGATGAGGGCCACGTCAGGCTTTAATCTGTGGGATTGGCCCAGGGCCTGCCGGCTGTTGACGGCTTCGCCGACGGCCGCCATGTCGGCCTGCCGCCCGAGTATGGCCCTCAGTCCTTCCCGGACAATCACACAGTCATCCACAATCAGGATGCTTATTGACCCGTTTCTACCAGACATCTCTACCCCCCTGCGCGCGCTGATTTATGAAAAGGACGTACAATTCCTCCTTTATTAGAGATTGCGCAAACGGCTGGAAAAACTTTCCACTACAAGGTGGAATTTCAGTAACGGGGAGGCGTCCGGCGGCCCGCGTTGACCGAAATAGCTTGCCCTGGGCCAAGCCAGTCGGCTATCTTACCCGGACTTTTCGTAGCGTTAGGTACTGCCCTTGCGGCCCTGTTAGATTTTAGGCTTCATCGCCACTATTCAAGCCCGACGACTTACTGGATAAGAGATCTTACCCAGTCAATATGCTTATCCTCTTTAGTTCACTCATGCCTTCATCTGAGGAGGATGTGAGGTGACGGATAATTCAACAAAAGATGTCACGCAGCTGCTCTCGGAAGTAGAGCGGGGCGACGAGCAGGCGGTCGCCGCGCTCTTCGAGAGGGTTTACGCGGAGCTGCGCGGGTTGGCGAAAAACTACCTGCGCAGGGAGCGCCCGGACCATACGCTGCAACCTACGGCCCTGGTGCACGAAGCCTACCTGCGGCTTGTGGGCGCAGAGAACAGTGGGTGGGAGAACCGCATACACTTCTTCAACGTCGCCGCGCAGGTGATGCGTAACATCCTGGTTGACCACGCGCGCAAGCACCAGGCGGAAAAGCGCGGAGGACATGAACGCAAAATGTCGCTCGACGAGGCCATCAGCTTCTTCTCCGAGCGCGACATAAATCTTCTGGCGCTCGACGAAGCGCTCAAAACACTGGAGACTCTGGACCCACAACAGGCTCGCATCGTCGAGTTACGCTTCTTCGGCGGACTCAAAATCGAAGATGTCGCCCACATCCTGAACATTTCCGAGACGACCGTGAGCCGCGAATGGCACAAGGCAAAGATGTGGCTCCGTAGCCAGCTGATGGAGGAGAAACGAACATGAATCAGGACAGGCATCGGCAGATCATGCGCATCCTCGACGAAGTCATAGACTGTGATCCCGAGCGCAGAGAAGAGATATTATCCGGTGCTTGTCAGAGCGACGAGCAACTGCGGCGCGAAGTCTTGAAACTGCTTGAGCACAACACAGCTGCCGGCACCTTTCTTGATGAGTCGCCTTTTGAAGTCATCCCCGGCCTTTATGAAGAAGCATCCATCGTAGGTCAGCACATAGGCCACTACCGTATTACGGAAGAGATAGGCCGGGGCGGCATGGGGACCGTCTACAAGGCGGTGCGCGACGACGACCAGTACCAGACCACCGTCGCCATCAAGCTGATCAAGCGCGGAATGGATTCCGAAGTCATCCTCAGGCGCTTCCGCATGGAACGGCAGATTCTGGCTAACCTCAACCACCCGAACATCGCAAGCCTCCTGGACGGCGGCGTCACGGAAATGGGCCAGCCCTATTTCGTCATGGAGTATATAGACGGTAAGCCGATCAACAAGTTCTGTGACGAGCGTAGGCTTTCGACGACCGAACGGCTTAAACTGTTCCGCACGGTCTGTAAGCCAGTGCAGTACCCCCACCAGAATCTGGTCGTACACCGCGACATAAAGCCTTCAAACATAGTAGTGACAGAGGATGGGGAGCCTAAATTGCTGGACTTCGGCATCGCCAAACTATTACACAGCGAATCCAGTGGTCACACTCAGACTGAGTTGACGGCGACGGAGCTGCGCGTGATGACGCCGGAGTACGCCAGCCCCGAGCAGGTCAAGGGCGAATCAATCACCACTGCCTCGGATGTCTATTCTCTGGGAGTCCTGCTCTACGAGCTTTTGACAGGGCATCGCCCATACCGCTTTAAGAGTCATCTTCCTGACGAAGTTGCGCGCGTCATCAGCGAGATCGAACCGGAAAAGCCCAGCACCGCGATTAGTCGGGTCGAGGAAACATCTGAGACAGACGGCAGCGCCGCTGTCCATGTATCACCGAAGATTGTCAGCGAAACGCGCGAGGGCGCACCGGAGAAGCTGCGCCGGAGGCTTCGCGGCGACATAGACAACATAGTGCTCATGGCTTTACGGAAAGAGCCGCAGCGCCGTTACAGTTCTGTCGAGCACTTTTCGGAAGACATACGCCGTCATCTGGAAGGGCTGCCCGTCGTAGCTCAGAAAGACACTCTCCGCTATCGCGCGCAGAAGTTTGTGCAGCGCAACCGGGCGGGCGTCGTGGCCGCGTCGCTGGTTTTTCTGGCACTCCTTGTCGGCATGACTGTGGCCATCTGGCAGGCGCGCGTGGCCAGGGCTGAACGGGCTAAGGCCGAGCGCCGTTTTAATGATGTGCGACGGATTGCCAATCTTTTCATGTTCGATTATCACGACGCGATAGCGACGCTGCCGGGCGCAACCCCCGTCCGCCAGCGGTTGGTCAAAGATGCGCTGGAATACCTGGACGCACTGTCGAAAGAGGCAGGGGATGACCGCTCTCTGCAGCGCGACGTGGCGACGGCCTACATGAAGATTGGAGATATCCAGGGGGGCACGGTGGAATCAGCAAACAAATCAACCGTTGTCACAGCTAATTTAGGAGATAGGGACGGGGCGCGTGAGAGCTATCGCAAGGCGGTGGAGATACGCGAAAGGCTTGTTGCTCTCGAGCCGAATAATCGAGAGTTGCGGCATGAGCTTGCGCTTACCTACGACCACCTTGGAGACCTGGTTGTTTTACAGGGCAAGCCCGTGGAAGCCTTCGAATATCAACGCAAAGCCATTGCCATCTACGAGGATTTGTTGTCGGCAGACCCATCGAACAAGGTTCTTCTCTCAACGCTCAGTGTCCTTTACGGAGTTGCTGCTTCGACGCAATATGCGCCGAGCGCGCCGCACCTGGGCAACCTGCAGGAGGCCATCAACTATCAGCGTAAAGGACTGGCCATCAGCCTGCGGGTTGCTGCAGCAGATCCCGCCAACCCGGATAACCGCCAGATACTTGCCGCGCAATATGTCAACCTGGGTTCTTCGCTCATGCTCAGGGGCAATTATGAAGAGGGTCTGGATAACCAGCGAAAAGGCGCGGCCATCACGGAAGGGCTCGTCAAGGAGTTCAACACGAATCTGATTTACCAGCGCGAGTTGGCCGTCCAGTACGGCAACATCGGAAGAACCCTGCTCTTGATGGATGACAAGGCCGGAGCGATGGAGAAGTTCACTCAATCCAAGCAACTACTCGAATCGGTGGTCGCCGCTGACCCTTCCAATCCTGATTTCCGCAGAGTGTTGGCCACAGCACATCGCAACATGGCCGAGGGACTAACAGCTACGGGAGACCACAATGGCGCGCTGGGAAATTTGAACAAGAGCGCACAGCTTCTGAGCGAGCTGAGAGCAAAGGACGAAAAGAATGCCAGACTCAAATCGCTGCTCGGCGTGACCTATTTAAAGATAAGCACAGTCTTATCCAATAAAGGCGATATCGAAGGGGCGATTGCTAAGGCGCGAGAGGCCGTAGAACTGGTAGAACCTTTGGTAGCGGCAAGCCCGAACGATAGCAGCGCACGTCAGACACTTGCTTCCTCGTATGCAGAACTCAGCAAAGGTTACGCCTCGATGGCTAATAGAGCGTCCACGCCCATAGCTAAACAGAAAGAGTATTGGCTGGAGGCAAGCAACGGGTATCGGAAGAGCTTGAACTTGTGGCAGGAGATCAAAACAAAGGGCACGTTAAGCGCCGCTGACGCAGACAAGGCCGCAGAGGTCAAACGTGAACTGGCCAGATGCGATGAGGCTTTAAGAAGCTATAGCATAAGTCTTTAAAGGTAAGGCTTGTATAGTCCTGTGACTAGCTAACACTGAGAAACGGCGCAATCTTTAAAATCAGTTGTGACAACATACGCCACGTTTATAGGTGGCGTGCAGGTGGCGTGCGAAAACGCCTTTAGCCTACGCGGCTCGCTTCCTGGCTCCATCCTTCAAGAATAATCCGCTTCACTTCTTCCAGGCCGCTCTTGCGTATGCATGACACCAAAGACACTAGAAGCAGTCTCATAAATAGCACCTCAGCAGAATCTTGATGCAGCCCAGATGCACGAAGCCAAGAAAGTTCTCGACATGATAATCAAAGCGCGTTGCCACACGACGAAAGTTTTGCAGCCACGCCCACAGTCGCTCGACCTTCCAGCGGCGACCGTAGCGGCGCAACGCTCTCCCGTCTTGGGTGGACGGCTTGACCCGATTCGACTTGTGCGGCGCAATCAACTCAATGCCGTGTTCAGCCAGCACAGCATCGAGCGGGTCAGAGTCATAAGCCTTGTCGCCAATCAGTCGTTCAGGCTGCTCGGGGATAAAACTTTGAACGAGAGTTTCTCCGACAAGGGTGATTTCATGCGGCGCAGCAGAAGCCGCGTGGATGGCGAGTGGAAGACTAGCATTGTTTGCCACCACCATGAGTTTCGTGCTTTTGCCCCGCTTAGTCTTACCGACTGCACGCCCCCTTTTTTAGCGGTCACGAATGTCCCGTCAATAAAGCATTCGGAGAGGTCAATCTCGCCACGTTCATGCAAATCACGCGCTAAAGCTTCTAAAACCGTGCGCAGCGTGCCGTCTCTAGACCACTGCTGGAATCTTCTGTGGCAAGTCTGGTACGGCGGGAATCTCTCGGGTAAGTCCTGCCATCGAGCACCCGACCTGAGAATCCAGAGGACGCCGTTGATGACTTCGCGCGTATCTTTCCACGGTCTGCCGCGTTTATCCTCGCAGCAAGGGTGGTTCTGGTATCAAAGGGGCTAACAAAGCCCATTGTTCGTCAGTTAGTTCTTCGCCTCGTGCCATGCTGAAATCGTAGCACGGGTATTTATGAGACTGCTTCCAGTAATAACAAGGAACTATAGCTACTCTTCATTGTTCGAAGAGTAGCTATAGTTCAAAACGACTCTCCCCTACCCTTATTGTGATCTGAAGTCAATTTCACTCAGAGTGAAAGAATTGACCAAAGTTGCCTTCAAATTTATCTGCACTCCCGTGTCCATATTGAAGTACAAGAATTGTGACTCTGGCCACACGATCTAAAACGGACTAATTCTGCGGCGGCTTTCCTTCGCAGCCATTAGCCAGTTTCTCTCCCTTGTTGGCCTTCCATGTATTCAGCGTACACGGGCCGGTCGGAGAGTCAGCGAGATCAAACCTACCGTTACCCAGCGCAGTGTTGGCTTGGATGATGTTGCCTGTGGGGGCAGGGAAAGCCTCTAGAAGAAAGCGTTGGCCCACTCTTATTCCATCCTCACCATTATCGAGTACGTGGTTCGCTTGAACCACGTTGTCGTTATTGCGTATCCAGATGCCTGTACGGACATTGTTATGCACCTTATTAGACCGCACAACGTTATTGGAGAAGTCTATTCTTATGCCTTCCTCTACGTTGAGAGCGGCGGTGTTGGATTGAATCGTGTTGCCTTGAGACACAGTCCCCGTGACAATGCCAATGCGGCGATTATTGGAAAATTCAGAAGACGTGATGACGTTATCATTGGAAGGGCCACCCGCAGATAAGCCAATAAGATTGTTCTTGCTGGTCAATGCGGAGAGGTGGTTCTTGGAACTTGATGAAAGAGAAACGCCACGGTCCCCGTTGTCAATCGTCTCGATATTTGCGAGACGGTTATCGTTACTGAACAAAATAACGATTCCAAAGACGCTATGATTATTTACTTGCAACTGCTCAAGATGGTGCTCGCCGCCCCCGCTGATAAAGATCCCCGTGCGGCAACTTTCCACTAACCCGTTGGTGACGCGTACCTTCGTGCGGTTGATTATCTCAATGCCGTCGCGTGTGGTGTCACCGTTGCAGGTTATCCTGTGGCCCGCCAGGTTGACATGTACTTTGTCTGCTGCTACTTCGAGGGGGCCTTCACAATCTGTTTTGAGTGTGGTGTTCTCTACAACTACTCCGCACTGAGGCAATGTTTGGGCCTTAACATCCTGACTGCCGGTAAAGGTCAGAATGAACGAAAACGCAAAGAACTTAATCAGGGTCATAGTCTTGATGGACATGTTGATTCTCCTTCTGGGTAAGCTGTGTTGTATGCGCTTGCAGCAGCTATCCATGAAATCCCTGCGATGTTTCAGCAGATTAGTGGCACGGCGCATGTTTAGTGTCGGAACGGCAAAATGTCCGACATCCGAAATCGTTTCCCGATTGTTGTTGTCTGCGACGATTTTGGCGTTGCAGAAAAGACAGCAAATGAGTTTGATCTGTTTTTCTCGGGTTCGGACACTCTTCTGGAAGATGAGTCCAATCAACCCGGTATTTGCTTCCTATTTATTAATGCGTATTTTGAAGTTCAAAATTTCCACCAGATTCTGAAAATATTTTCGATTGCTATTGAGGCTACGGTATGTCTGTAGCTTTTATTCTGTTCAGAAGTCAGCCTTTTAAGATCAGTTTCCGCGAAGTGGGTAAGATCTCTAGGAAGCGGTCTCATAAATACCTTCGGCTTTCTGGAAGCCCTGTAAACATTGGCTCAAATTCGGACCACAAGTATTTATGAGGCCAGTTCTAGTGGGTCAGTTGACAATTTCATAGCCATTTGAGCCGAGCGGAATTAAACTTTGCGGTGGAGGTCTGTGATGAGCATGGCGGCGCGCTGGCGTGCGATGAAAAGGGCTGCTGCTGCCGCGCGATCATCACAAAGCCCCCAATCAAAACCCGTTCAACCATTGCACGATGCACGAACAAACGCCACAACGGGCGCTCGAAGCAATCAACTGGATTGAGATGGAACTGTGCGCGCTCTACTTTCAGGACAACCCGCGCGCCCGCTCCGACGCTTTCAAAGCTGTAATGCCTCGGATGTGGGAAGAGTTAGCGGAGACTCTTACCTTTCAAGTGAGGCTTTCAACCGAACAGGCTCTAGGACGTTCGGATAATTAAAGCTTATGGCCTGTGGCCGCTCTAAATAAGCACGGTCACAGAAAGAGACGCGGGCGCTGCTTGGCAAGGTCCCGAGACGGCCTCAGTGGCCGCGTAAAACGCTTTCGCCATACTTTCTTGGTTGAGAGTAGGGCGAAAGTCTGTTTACCACTTGCGGGCGTGGCGGCCGCTTTTCGCCAGTCTAAACCTTGACAATATGTAGAGCGCGTCTAATATAAGCTATCTGTTTTCAACATAGCCCTGATAAAGACCCGAACAAGCGACCAAAGAGTGAGCCAGCGTCGGCTGCAAGCCCGAGATGAGATAAGCATCTTCTAGTAGGAAGTGAATTGAGTAAACAAGAGCACAATTTTCCACATCGTGAAAGATTGGGAATGAGGTTGGGTTTTATGCTGAGAAGAAGAGTCCTAGCCGGGATCGCCGCCCTTTTGATGGGCGTGAGTCTCGTCTTTACGCTGAGCGCCTCTGCGCACAACATCAGTCTGGCCAATGCCCAGGAAATGGCCCGTGACTATGCGCGGTCAGTACGCAAGGGGTCGAAAGGCAAGTACCTCCATTACTCAACGGACTGCTACAAATTATTCCAGGACCACAACCACTACGTCCGTTGCCAGATCGACTACACCGATGATGAGAAGACGGGCGGCACTAACTCGGCCGTCTGTCGGGAGACGATTGATGTCTTTTTCCAGCCTCACAATGCCGGCGAGCGGTCCAATTACTGGATAAAGCACCATTCGGGGCAATGTGGAAGCCGCAGTTTTCGTGGAACAATGTGGAGGCTGCGGGCCGAGTAGACCTAAACCCCTGACACCCCACGAGAGCGGGCTGATTTGAATTTGTGAAGTCGATCAAAGCTGCCGTTTATCTTCAAATTAGCCCACTACTAAGAAGCTTTTTGAAAAGTCCCGTAGATGGTCTCAGCGCCCGCGTAAGACAGTTTCGCCCTGCTTCCCTGGTGGAGTGGGGCGAACGTCTATTTACCTTTTTTGCGCGCCTTGTAAAGTGACTTTAGGGGCAAAGCCTATGTTGGCCCATAATATGTGCTATGTCATACAATGCATATATGAATTAGGAATATAACCAGACTCACTTATAAAGGCTTGAATAATGCCCCTCCCTGCTTATCTTGGCATCTGCCCATATTGTCAGGCCCGTGTAGCCGTGGCCTCTAAAATCTGCGTCAACTGTGGACACATGTTGAGGACGGGTGAAGCACAAAAAGCCGCACAGGAAAAGGGCCTTTACACTCCTGATAAGAAGCCGGGCATCCGTGGATGGTTCACTGATCGCCGTCGGGCGCCACGCATTGATGTTCAACTCGAAACACAAGTTCAACCCCGTCTGCTAATAAGCGTTTCATTTGCTGGCGAGCCAAAAGAGACTGCGGGTGCTCTACAACCCGTCAAGCTCATCGGCAGTGCGCGCAATATCAGTGAAAGCGGACTCGCTATTGTTGTTCCTTCTGTGCGCGTCGGTTTCCGCAGCATCACGGAAGAAAACGCAGTTCTTCGGATCTTGCTTGACATCAATCAAAAAGGATTGATTGAGATGGAGGCCATGACTGTACGTTCTGAGCAAGTAGATGCTAAGGACAAAGATAAGGGCCATCTGATCGGCGTTTGTATTACGAATATAAGCGAAAGTGATCGCGCTCGTTATCTGGAATATCTCGAAGCGCTCAGGTTCACCCGCACATTTGATGACGAGTTCTGACCGTTGCCGCTGCCGAAACCCCATTGACTTGGCGGGTGCTTTCAAATATGGTACGCCACCAACCAGGGGTCTGACCTCTAACCTCGCAAGCACGCCCCGCCGCATGTCGGCCCGGCTGTAATAGCTTTAGCACGATTCATTAACCAACTAACCAAAGATAAGGAGACAACATGCCTTCCATCACAGGATCTTTTTCGGGAAAAATCACGAAGCAGTTGGCGATGCCGCTGGCCGACCAACCCAACCACGAGATGGGCATCGCCGAGGTGAGCGGCACGCAGAAATCGGCCGACCCGCTGTGGGACAACGCGAAGATTACCTACTGGGGCAGTACTGACGTGCTCGACGGCAAAGGCACACAGCGCGGCTACTACAACAACGTCCACGCTGATGGGGGCCGCGACTGGGGGGTCTTCGAGGGCCAGGTTACCGCGTCGGGCGGCGCGATGACCGTTGATGGCATCTGGCAATTCGTCGGTGGCGATGGCGAGTACCGCGGCATCACCGGCAGGGGCAAGTTCAAGTCGGTGATGAAGTCTGAGACGGAACTCGAGAGCAGCTGGGATGGCAACTACGAACTGGCCAAGGCGCAGACGGGCTGAACAACAGCGCGGCGCGGCCGAACCAAATAGAGGGGGCAAAGGCGGGTGCCTAATCGGCTCGCCTTTGTCTCCCTTGATGTTCAATCTGGTGTCATCAAAAGTGCGGGTGAGCCGGACATATGGTTCTCCCGCACTTTTGATGACGTCAGGCAGAATCCTAAATTTCCGCTTAAAAATCATTGACAGGCACCCATTGAAAGGCATAAGAAGCGAAGTGCTCTGCCACTTCTGCCTTCCTGGAGGAAACCTATGAAGAAAATTACGTTTCTCGCCGCCGCACTCTGTTGTCTTTTGACCTTCACGTCTAGCGCACAAGCACAGGAGCACTACACGGAAGGCCCTGTCTGGGTCATCAATTACTACCGCACCAAACCCGGTAAGTTCGACGATTACCTGAAGTTCCTACGGAGCAACTTCGCCAAGATTTCCGCCGAGCAGAAGAAAGCGGGCGTGATCCTCGACGCGAAGATACTCCTTCAGCCAACCATCAACGGCCCCAACGACTGGGACGTGGCTGTTGCCTATCTCTACCCGAGTTATGCCAGGGCGATGGACTTCAACCAGGCCGACTTCGACAAGGGGGAAGAGATATCCGCGAAGCACTACAAGCAAACCAATAGGGAGAGAAGAGCGGCAACGAATGACGCCGCGCGCCTGCCGCTACGTGATTACGTGGCGACGCGCATCATGCGTGAGGTGACGCTTAAGCTTATGCCATGAGAGGTGGCTGACGGCGAAGGCATTCGATCATCGAATCACTTTAACGAGAAGCCCCGGAACGGCGAAAGCCACCGGGGCTTCTGCTGCCCCGGCAGAATGTCATCAAAATTGCGGATGAACCGCGCTCACCCCAAAAGCCATCTGACTTTTTGCATCAGAATCCTCACTTGATGCAAAAGTCGTGTTAAATCTTGCACTTATTCAACAAAGCCACGATCTACCACTTTACGGCGCTGCAAAGTAGTATCTAAGTGGTAATAATATATCTAACACTTTTGATGTGCCTCAAGTGTGACAACTCCGCTGCGCTCCTGAAACTCAGATAAACAAAAAAGCCAGAGAGAGCCCCAAAATTGAAACCTAGGGCTCTCTCTGAAACTTAGAGAAACAACTTTTTCTACTGTCCTCACACTAGTGCTTAAAACGCACGGGCGGGGGGCGAGAGGTCGCCTGCGGGTTTTGGGAGGCTCGCAGGCGATCTTTTTATGTCGGAAGCAGAGACACTCTTGCGTCGGGAGGTGCCATTTCGCGGCGCGCTCTAAATAGTATCGTATAGTGGTAATAATATATCTAACACTTTTGACATGCCTCAAGTGTCCGGTTGAGGCTGCCCTTTTTGCTCTAGCGGTAGTTTGGCTTCACACACTCTCTTTAGAAGCCCTCGCATGCAAGGCTCCCGGCAACCCCTCCGTCCGGGTAAATCATGCCGCAGTTCGTCTCGTTGGTTTCGGGAACCTCTTTCTTGGCGTCAATAAAGACGCCGATCACCAAACCTTCGATCGGCTGACCAATCTTGATGTCCAGCGCCGTGTCGGTTTTCGCCTTGAGGCCGAAAACTCTCTTGTCCACGTATGTCTTTTTGCTCTCCCCGGATTTCTTGAGCGAAAGGCGAATGGTGAAAGAGACTGCGTCTGCCTGACCGATGTTACCGATGTGAACGGAAACCGAGTCGGGGCTGACGCCAACCAGGTCTTGAATTATGAGGTCTGAAAGTTTTAACACGGGCGCCGGTTTTTTCTTCACGGGCGGTTTTTGTTTTTTGATGATCTGCCCGTAAGCGACGTAGCTGGCACAAGAGAAAAGCACCAACCCGAAAAGGACTTTAGATAAACAATTCCCGACCCTGGCTGACAAAGTTTTCATTAATCCTCTCCTTAATCTATTCAGAAAAGATGGAGCTTGATTCGAGACACTTTACCACTTAGGGGCGCTGTGTAGATAATAACCTATAGTGGTAATAATATATCTAACACTTTTGATGCCCCGTTTTGCGAATTTGGCACGGATTTGGCTTGAGCCTATGCGAACCCATGCGAACGTATAGCAAACGAAAGCCCCGCCAGAGACGGGGCATGAGCTTGTGACGGCTGGTTTGTCGAATGTATGCGAAAGGATGCGAACCTGTAGTAAAGGCTTGAAGGCTTTCGCAATGCGGAGGCCAGGAGTTCGACCCTCCTCTGCTCCACCAATTATTTCAATGATTTACAGCTAGTTGCAAGGTTGGCTGTTTCTCTTTTGAGGCATATTTGGGGCAGGAATTTCCGGCTCGTGTTCTCGCCGCCTCCAGGCCCGGCAGCGGCACGTCCATCCCTCCCGCCATCGGCTATAGCACGAGCGGGGGACTTATCTCAACATCTCTAATCTTGAAAGGCTTTATAACAACTAACACAGAACTAGGAACGCTGAACGATGAGTTGAACGCCCTTGTCTTTAGTTCAGCGTTCAGCGTTCCTGGTTCCTACTTCCAAAGCTCAACACCCGTGGCGAGGAAGGTCACCTCGTCGGCGGTGCCGTCGGCGTTGGTCTTGATCTTGGCGCCGTCGTCTTTGACGAGGTGTTCGACCCTCTCCTTGCTCAACGTCTTAACCTTGAGCTTGCCCTCGGCGCGGAAGTTCATGGGGGCGGCGTCCTTCGGGATGGTGAACTTGTGGTCGAAGGTGACGCGGACGCTGCCATCACCTTTGGCCTTAGGGCCGATCTCGACCCAGCAGCCTTCGGCCTGACAGACGCGGCGGACGACGCCCTCGATGACGACCGTCTTACCCGCGTACTTCTGCGGTTCCTTCAGGGCGTCGGCGAAGGAGACGCGCTGCGTGTCGGCGCCGATGGCATCGCCGCGGAGGACGCGGCCGGAGTCGGCGGGCGCCGTGGACTCCGGCTTAGGGTGTTGATCGGGGTGCGCGTCCTGCGCGGCGGCACCCACGACGCAGGCGCAGAGGAGCAGGGCGGCGAAGAATGTTTTCATGATGGAAATTGGCTATCCTTTCGCGGTAAGGCTTGCGACTAAAAACAATCGGGATTTTTCGAACGCTGAAGATTATAGCAATGCGGCACAGGCTTATCCAACTACGTGGGCCGCACCTCTATGGAGGTTGGCATACGTGTAGAGCAGGCGAGGCCGGAATCGCTTCCATATCCGGATGTTTATAGTACCTTCTGTGAAAGGGGTTACATAATGGCTAAATTCTGGCCAGACTATATGGCAATGGATGGTAGTGTATGCGCAAGCAGTGTACACCTCTTAACAGCGTTTTCCCTTATAACGGCTGCAAAGTGGAAAATATAATGATAGATGGTAATGCATGGTATCTGGTGAACTCAGTTTCTTCGCGTTCGCAATGCGGGGGCTAGGAGTTCGATCCTCCTCTGCTCCACCAAAATTTTCAACAGAATGCAGCCGTCCTTGGGGCGGCTGCAATCCATTTAAGGACACATCGAGGGGCGCATTGCTCCTTCTACAGCTTCCTGTGGTCAGAGCCCTTACTAAGATAGTCGCCCCTCATTCTTCCAGAGATCGGCAAGCATCCTGTTGGCTGCCCGTGTCGCTTACAAAGATGCAAAAGGAATGCTCTATGAAGAGAACATTCAGCCGTTGTAAGGCGGGTCGCAGTATCCGCCTTTTTCAGGGAAGGGTTGGGCCGTTGGCTCCCACCAGTTATTTCCTTCCGAGGCCTCCTTAATCTTGTTCTGCGGATCAACCACCAGCCGAATCCATTTGTTTTCGAAGCTCTTGAGTTTGAGGTTCTTCGGGATATAGAAGGTAATCAGGCCGGACTCGCCCGGCGCGAGCGATTTTATATTCTTCCCGATAAAAACATTCGCGCCCTTATCATCCGGCAGCATCATCGAGACGTAAGAGCCCGCGGACTTTCCCTTGCATTTATTGGTCACGCGCACGATGACCTGTGAGCTGAATTGATTTTCTATCCCGACGACCAGGTCGGGTAAGGGCTTGACCGGCGCCCTGCTCTTATCTCTTGCCGTAGGCCCCTGCGCGTCTTTATCGACCGTATGGGCCGATAGCAGCGTTGTTGTTGTGCAGACGAGCAGCAGCATCACCGGGATGGTCAAAAGCAACATGATCCTGTTCTTCATCTTCTCTCCTATTCAGAAAAATCTCTTGATCGCAGCCTCGTATTCAAGACGTATTCGCTTATCGCCATGGGCTGTTGTTGTTGTGTTCGGGGTTGTTGGAGCCTTCGCCTTTAGCGGACTGTCCGGTATTGCCGAAGTTGACCGCCCCGTCGAGCCTGATCTTGTAATCGCCCGTATTGCTGTCGAGCACGAGCTTTTGCACAAGGCTCTCTGCTTCCCTTTGCAGCTCCGCGCCGGTCGTCGTCGCGGCGTTCTTGTTATGGGCCAGCAACTGTTTCGAGTCGGCGTCCAGAAGCTCGAAGCGCCCGGCCGTCGAATACTGTCCGGCCTTCAGGTCAATGGTGATCGTCACTTCCCCCCGGCCCGCCGCTGAAACCGTAATAATACTCCGCATCCTCGCCCAAGCCCTCATCTTTGATCTCGCTTGAGATTAGCTGCGTCGGGTTATCGCGGTCCTAAATGGACTGAGCCGGAACATGGCTTGTCGTTAACAATAATAACATTGAGAGCCACAGGAGTTGCGGCAGAGTTCGACCCTCTTCTGATCCACCAATTATTTCAAGATAAATCGGGCCAGTCGCCTTGCTGGCCGTATTTGTTTTGGAGATGTTTGAAGCGGGCTCGAAACTAAACTGCTCATTTTACGTATTAATACTCGATCCAAATTCTCAATTTGGGATTGCCCCGGAATTAAACGACATCAAGCTTGTAAGGAGTCTCTTATGCGGTCTTTAAATACACGCCTCATGGGCGCTGTTCTCATGGCGCTCATCCTTGGTCTCGCCGTCGTGGCGCAGACAGATAATTCGGGTCGTGGATTCGACACCTCACGAATGGATCAAGCCGCTTCGGCTTGTACAGATTTTTATCAGTTTGCCAATGGCAACTGGCTCAAAACAACGGAAATCCCGGCGGCATTTTCCAACTGGGGCAGCTTTAACATTCTGGCCGAGAATAATCGCAAAACACTGCGGGAGATTCTCGAAGACGCCGCCAAAAATAGCGCAGCCGCCAAGGGCAGCAACGAGCAGAAGATCGGCGACTACTATGCGAGCTGCATAGACGAGGCGAAAAGAGAGGCACAGGGCATCAAGCCTCTGGAGCCGGAATTCGCCGCCATCGAAAAGATAAAGGACTCGAAAGACATCCAGATGGTGATCGCTCGACGGCACAGCCAGGGACTCCCGTCCCTCTTCGGATTCGGCTCGCTGCCAGACTTGAAGGACAGCTCGCAGGTCAGAGGCTTTGCAGGGCAGGGCGGCCTTTCGCTGCCCAACCGCGATTACTACACCAAGGATGACGACAAGTCTAAAGAGCTGCGCGAGAAGTATGTACAGCACGTCGCGCGTATGTTCCAACTGCTGGGCGACAGCCCGGAAAAGGCTGCGGCCAATGCCAGGACAGTGATGGCTTTCGAGATGCGGCTGGCTCAAAATTCGCGCACGCCCATTGAGCTTCGCGACTTTAGCAAGCAGTACAACAAGATGAGCCTCGCGCAGTTAAAAACTCTGACGCCCAACTTCTCCTGGACTGATTATTTCAAAGGCATAGGCGCACCCGCCATCACAGAGATCAACGTCGCGCACCCGGAGTTTTTTCAGGCCGTTAGTAAGATGTTGACCGAAGTTCCTGTGGCCGACTGGAAGACTTATCTCAGATGGCAACTGATTACCTCGCTTGCCCCAGCCCTCTCCTCGCAGTTCGATAACGAGAACTTTGAATTTTTCAGCAAGACGCTGGAAGGGCGCAAGGAGCAGTATCCGCGATGGCGTCGCTGCGTCGCCGCGACGGACGCAAACCTGGGCGAGGCGCTCGGCCCCGTCTATGTCGCCAAAGCTTTCACGCCGGAATCGAAGGCGCGTATGCAGATGATGATCAACAATCTCATCACGGCCTTCCGCGAGCGTCTCTCGAAGCTCGACTGGATGAGCAACGAGACGCGGCGCGAGGCCATCGCCAAACTTGACGCCTTTAAGCAGAAGATCGGCTATCCGGATAAATGGATTGATTACTCCGCGCTCAATCTGACGCGCGACTCGTACCTGGACAACGTTCTGCGCTCGGGCGCGTTCCAGCAGGCGCGCGATCTGAACAAGATAGGCAAGCCCGTGGATCGAACAGAGTGGGGCATGTCGCCGCCAACCGTCAACGCCTACAACAACTGGCTCTACAACGAAATCGTTTTCCCGGCGGGTATCCTGCAAGCGCCTTTCTTTAACCCGCAGGCCGACGACGCCATCAACTACGGAGCCATCGGGGCCGTCATCGGCCACGAGATCACGCACGGCTTCGACGATCAGGGCGCGAAGTTCGATAAGGAAGGCAACCTGAAAAACTGGTGGACGGACGCTGACATAAAGAGCTTTGAGAAACGCTCCGAGTGCATCATCAACCAGTTCGGCGGCTACGAAGTGGAGAAGGGTCTCAACATGCAGGGTAAGCTTGTGGCCGGCGAATCCATCGCCGACCTCGGCGGCCTCTACGTAGCTTTTGACGCCTTTCAGAAGTCCATGCAGGGCAAGCCGCGTCCCGCTCAAATAGGTGGCTTTACGCCGGAGCAGCGTTTCTTCCTCGGCTGGGCGCAAGTGTGGGCTTCAAAGGCCAAGCCGGAGTACGAGCGACTGATTGCGCAGAGCGACCCGCATCCCATCGCGCGTTTTCGCGTCAACGGGCCGCTCTCGAACATGCCTACCTTCGCCGAAGCCTTTCAGTGCAAGGCCAGCGACCGGATGGTGCGCCCACCGGCTGACCGCTGCCAGATTTGGTAGATAGCTATAAAGCATTGGAAGGGTGACAAAAGAGAACGGCTGGTTGGGCCAGTCGTTCTCTTTTTCATTCCTGCCTCTTTGCCGCCTTTCGCGTTTCATAATGAGAATTTCCCCCAACATCTCTCGGCGCGTCGCAGTTCTGGCAGCGCTCATGCCCCGCAATCAAAGAAGTATTATAAACGCCCGGTAGTTGTGCGATGATATAAAGTCTCGGTACAGGTTGGTTGCTAAGCATAAATGACAATGATGCATAGCCGTGATTTACTAAAGGCTTTCGTTCTCGCCAATGAATTCAAGGAAGGCGATCTGCTCGTCGGCGGGACGCGCGAAGAGCGTGAGCGCGAGGAGGCGCGCACTCTTCTCGGCGCGTTGCGACCGGGAGATATAACAAAGACCGCATTCGTCGAGGACGGGGTGAGCGAAGCGCTCAAGCAGTCGCTCAACTCGGAGCTGGCGACGGAAATTTCTTCCCTCACTCTCAGCGAAATGAAAAGCATTCTGTTGAGTGCTCAGGGAGCTGGCTGGGTACATCGTTATCGTGACGGTCTGGCGAGCGAGGTGATCGCTGCCGTCGTCAAGATGATGACGAATGAAGAGCTTTCAACGGTCGCACGATCTATTTTTAATCCTCTGCCGGGACGTGGGCTTACAATCGGCTCGCAAGGCCACTTCGGCTCGCGTATTCAACCGAACAGTCCGGGAGATGATGAAGAAGAAATCCTCTTCTCAATCCTCGAAGGACTCAGTTACGGCTGCGGCGATTGTATTCTCGGCATCAATCCCGCGAGCGACGATGTGGAGACCATCATTCGTCTCGAAGAACTCATGCGCCGAGTGGTCGAGCGCCTAGAGCTGCCCACCCGGTACTGCGTTCTCTCGGACATCGTCAAGCAGGCGAGCGCTCGCTCACGCACCAGAGTAGATGTCGGTTTCCAGAGCCTTGCCGGCACATCCAAGGCGATCAACGGCATGGTTGGAATGGATGTGGAAGGCATACTCGATCTGGCGCGCGGGTTCAGCGGTCTCTACTTTGAGACGGGGCAGGGCTCGGAAATCACCAACGACGCGGCCGAGGGCGTGGACATGGTGACGCTCGAAGCGCGCACGTATGGCGTCGCGCGCTATCTTCAGAAGCGTACTGGCGCGTGGCTGATCGTCAATGACGTGGCGGGATTCATCGGCCCAGAAGTCTTCCGTACCGGAGAGCAACTTTTGCGCGCCTGTCTTGAGGACGTGGTGATGGCCAAGCTGCACGGGCTGACGATGGGCCTCGATGTCTGCTCGACCTTTCACATGGGCATTGCGCCTCGCGCGTTACAGCAACTGGCAGAGGTGATCGTGCGCCAGGCAGCACCGGCTTTTTTGATGGCCGTCGCTGGCAGTACTGATCCGATGCTGGGTTACATGACCACCTCTTTCCGCGAACATCCGCGCCTGCGTCACCTGGCCGCCAAGCGCATCTCCACAGCGATGGAAAAGAGGCTGGTCGCGCTTGGGATCATGAATGAGCGCGGCGAACTGCGCGCAGACGCGCCCCGACCGGAATCGCTTTACGCGAACTACATGAAAGCCGGAGGCGACGTGCGTTCATCCGAGACGTTGTATGAAGAGGGAGCGAGGAGGTTGAAAGAGTTACGACTGCGCGGCTCTGATCTTGGTTACGGGTACGGCGCTGAGTTTCAATCTCCGCCTGCGGTCGAGTCTCGGATGGAGACTATTTACCGGCAAGCCCAACTGGCGCTCTACAGTACGCTAAGTCATGCGGTGATCGAAGATGTCTCGCCGCGTTACATCTCTGTTCGCACTCGCGCGCAAGACCGTGAAGAATATCTAACGCATCCGCCTTCCGGTGAATTGATTTTTGAAAGGGATGCGGAACGCCTGGTCAAACTCTATACGGCGCGCAAACCGCAGGTGCAGATCGTCCTCTCGGATGGTCTCAACGCGAATGCGCTCAACGAGAATCTACGCTCGGTGTTGCCGCGTCTGCGTGGCGAGTTGATGGCGGCGGGCTTTCACACGGGCGAGGTGGACGTGGTAATCAGCAACGGGCGCGTGCGGGCTGGCTATCATGTCGGCGCGTTGCTCGACGTAGACGTGGTCGTACATCTTATCGGCGAGCGGCCGGGAACAGGCTTAAACACTCTCTCAGCATATCTCACCTATGGACGCGACGCGCGGGGGCATTCAAGCTGGAGTCCGAAGCTGGATCATGCGCGCACGACGGCCATTTGCGGCATCAATCCGGGAGGTAAACAACCTGAGGTCGCGGCTTACGAGATCGCGCGATATGTAAAGCGGATGATGGAGGAGCGGCGCTCCGGTGTCGCCCTGGGATCAGTATCACCGTCAACCACCGCTACGACTTAAGCTGATAGAAAAATTTACGAAGAACTTTGAGAATGCCCCACTGCTTGCGGTGGGGATGAATCAGTCTTCGCGCTTGGGTTTCCAAAGGGGCGCAGCATCCCTTTGGTCAAGGGTGGGGTGAATGCCCCACCTGCGAAGG
>JBKKAL010000121.1:0-14317 GCA_046714695.1 Pyrinomonadaceae bacterium | reverse complement strand
GTCGGGGCCTGGTTCCGCGGATCGGTCTCCGACCTCTGTGTTTGAGCTAGGGCTGCGGCACACAACACTAACATAATGAACGTCACTACGGACGCTCTTCTCGCGAGTCTCATCGCATTCCTCCTGCAAGGACAAAAAGTACAGTTTAGTTAAAATGCTACCCCTCGAACGAAGTGTTTTATAGACGGAGCAGCAAGAGGGCCAGGTTACAAAACAGAACCGGCGTTAAAGCTTATACGAAACCCGACATGCCACTGTCAACACGATATTGACAGAGTACGCAGGTTAAGTGGCGATTGTAAAGGCGCTTGAAATGATTCCTGTGATGATTCTTCAACCAAAGCGAAGGGCTCCAGAACAAAAACTTTCCTTGAACGAGCCAGTCGTTTCTAAAAAGTTTATAGAACTATTCGCCCATCACTCGCGCGACCCGTCCCATCCAATATCAAGGCTTATGATGGCCGTTTCGGGCGCGAGTCAAATGTTGGAGCAGGTACCGCCCCGTATGCGATCTCTTGACGCGCATAATCTCTTCGGGCGTGCCCGTTGTGACGACCGAACCGCCCGCGTCTCCGCCCTCCGGGCCAAGATCAATAATGTAGTCGGCGGTCTTTATCACATCTAGATTATGTTCGATGACGAGCAATGATCCGCCCGCATCCAGCAGCGCGCGAAAGGCTGCGAGCAATTTGTTGATGTCGTCGAAGTGCAGTCCCGTGGTCGGCTCGTCGAAGATATAGAGAGTCTTTGCGCCCGTGCGCTTCGAGAGATGCGCGGCGAGCTTGACGCGTTGGGCTTCGCCGCCTGAGAGAGTGGTTGCCGATTGCCCCAGCCGCAAGTAACCGAGACCGACATCATCGAGCACGCGCAGGCGATTGGTGATCTTCGTGACATCGCGAAAGAACGTGAGCGCCTCGCGCACAGTCATACTAAGTACATCGTTGATGTTCTTGCCGCGATAACGAACGTCCAGAATCTGTGGCTTGAAGCGCGTCCCCTTGCACTCTTCGCAGACCAGTTCGACATCGGCGAGAAACTGCATCTCGACCGTGACCGTGCCGTCGCCCTGGCAGACTTCGCAGCGCCCGCCCGGCACATTGAAAGAGAAGAACGAAGGATCAAAGCCGTGCGACTGCGATTCGCGCGTCTGCGAAAACGCCTCGCGAATCGCGTCATACACTTTGATGTAAGTGACTGGGTTCGAGCGCGGGGTGCGGCCGATGGGCGACTGGTCAACCAGTATCACGTCATCTATGTACTGGCCGCCGTCTAATTTTTGAAAAGCGCCGACCTGTCCCTGCCAGTCTCCACGCTGTTTCTTGAGACCGGCGTAAATGCAATCGTGAATCAGCGTTGATTTGCCGGAGCCGGAAACTCCCGTCACGCACACCAGCATATCGAGCGGCAGATTAACGTCTATATTCTTGAGGTTGTGTTCCGAAGCGCCGCGCAAGCTGATTCGGCGCTTCTGCGGAGTGCGACGCTGCTTGGGCTCTTTGATCTCAACTTCGCCGCGCAGGTAACGCGCCGTCAGCGAAGATTTGTCCGTAAGCAAATGCGGGAAGTCGCCTTCATAGATAACATGCCCGCCAAGCTCGCCCGCCGCCGGGCCGATGTCCAGGATATGATCGGCGGCGCGCATCATCTCAGGATCATGCTCGACGACGAGCACTGTATTTCCTATGTCGCGCAGGTTATGAAGGAGTCGAATCAATCGCTCGCTGTCGCGCGGGTGAAGACCGATTGAGGGTTCGTCCAGCACGTAGAGAGCGCCGACAAGGGACGAGCCAAGGTTGGTCGCAAGTTGTATGCGCTGTGCCTCGCCGCCCGAGAGCGTCGAGGCGAGACGGTCGAGCGTCAGATAATCCAGACCGACATCAACGAGAAAGCGCAGCCGTCGCCTGACTTCGTACAACACGCGGTCGGCGATTGATTGTTGCTCGGTTGAAAGCTCAAGCGAATCAAAGAAGGCGGCGGAATCTTTGATCGAAAGCGCGCAGACCTTGGGGAGCGTGCTGCCCCCCACAAGCACATCGCGCGCCTCCTGACGAAGGCGTCCCCCATTGCAGTCGGGGCACAGCGTATAGCCGCGATACTTGGAGAGAAAAACGCGCACGTGCAGCTTGTATTTTTTCGTCTCAAGCCAGGCGAAGAAGCCGCGCACGCCGCTCCACTTGCCCTTGCCTTCGATGACAACGCGCTGCTCTGCGCGCGGCAATTCATCCCACGGCACATCCAGCGAGATACCTTCCGCCTTAGAAAAGCGTCGAAGTTCTGTGCGAGCCCACTCATGCTGCGGCTTGGTCCAGGGCTCAATCGCGCCCTCGTCCAAAGTAAGTCCGGGATTGGGAATGACCAGGTCCAGATCGAGGCCGATGGTATTGCCGAAGCCCTGGCAGGTCGGGCACGCGCCGAACGGATTGTTGAAACTAAAGAGGCGCGGCTCTGGTTGGGCATAGACTGTGCCGTCGTATTTGCACTCGAAACGCTCCGAGAAGTACAAATGTTTTGGCTCAGCTTCAGCCGTTTCAATCAAGGCCGTGCCATGGCCCTCCTGGAAACAGGTTTCGAGCGAGTCCACCAGGCGCTCGCGGACATCCATGCGCGCCGTCAAACGATCAACCAGCACATGGACATTTGCGAAATCCGTGCGCGTGTAATCGTCCGGCGAATTCAGCTCAATGATTCCGCCGCCGCTCAAGAGACGTGTAAAGCCGCGCTGCATGAGGCTCATGACGTGCGCCACGATCATCTGCCGGTCTGTCGGCTTCATCTTTGTTTGAGCGCGGCGCTTAGTGCCCGCGCCGTTCTTTTTCGCGCCGTTGCCGTTTGCTTCGACACGAAGTCCGGCTTCTGCGGGAAAGAGGACGTAGAAGCGCGTGCCCTCTGGGAGAGCCTCAAGCGTTTCTTGCGCTGCCGCTTCGGGAGAGTCGCGCATCACCTCGCGACCGCACACGCGGCAATAGGTCGTGCCGACGCGCGCGTAGAGCAAGCGCAGATAATCGTGAACTTCCGTCTGTGTGCCGACGGTCGAGCGCGGATTGCGCGTCGAGTTCTTCTGGCGGATGGCGATGGCCGGTGCGATGCCGCGCACTTCGTCCACATCCGGCTTATCCATACGCTCTAAAAACTGGCGCGCATAAGCCGAGAGCGATTCAACATAGCGACGCTGCCCTTCGGCATAGATCGTGTCGAAGGCGAGCGATGATTTTCCAGACCCGCTGACGCCGGTGACAACCGTCATCTGCCCGACGGGGATGGAAAACGAAATGTTTTTGAGGTTGTTAACGCGCGCTCCGCGCACTTCGATGGCTTCTTCTGTCATGGCTAGAATAGCTGCCAGCCGCATACGGGAGAGAATTTGCGACTCTGGCAAACCACACATGATAACCCGATTCCGCGCGAAGACGAAGCGCGCAGGACAGAAACTTTTACGCTTTATCCAGAGACAGCCATGAATCTTTGAAAATATGATTGAAAGCGAGCGGAATCGGCCTCATGCCTGCGTGGATTTAAGGGAACAGCCTTTGGTCAGCCTTTTACCAGCGCGCGTCGTAGCGCACCAGCCCTGAACGCCAGGAGCCTTCGCCGAGAACGGGGATCGAGCCGTCTTCGAAGATTAAGGTGTCAGGGGAACGTTTGACGCGGTAGGTACGACCGCGCGGCGCACACACAGAGAGCGTGACGTGTTCGAGCGAGACGGCAACAACGGTTGCATCGCGCCAGTCCTTGCGGCAGCGCAGGATAAGGCGCGCGCCGACCTGTAAGGCCGCCAGGGTTCGTGTGCTTGATGGGGTTTCAGAAGACGAGAGGCCGTCGGGCAGCGTAGTCTTAAAGGCTTCTTCTGCACAGGACGGCCTCTCTATTGAAGCGCTCACGTCTGAATCCTCAGACTTGCAACGGGTCTTCAAACGGCAGGTCTTGCTGTTTGGCCGAGCCATGTTTGCTGACGGCGTAAACGCGCATCGCCGTGGAGAGTATCACTAGCGCGATGCCGATCCATAGTATCGCCCAAAAAATAGAAGGGATGCCCGTCGCGTTCGCCATATTGACCGCGTCTGTCGGCACGCTCGCGCCAAGCGGCGACGAGAGAAAGAAGACGGTCTTCAAATCCGAGAGAGCGTTCAAGATGCACTGCACGGCGAGAAAACTGACGAAGAAGCTGGCGGTGCGCGCGCTCGCATATCTGGCGATGGCAACAAGTCCGATTGTAAGCACTGCGCCCGCAATGAGCGTGAAGAGGCTGAACCGTTCCCACATTCCGTTCGACAAAGGCTTCCACAACCCGAATATAGTTGTGAGCACAAGAATAAAAGCAGCAGAGCTGATGAGCACGATGCGCGCCGCGACCGCACGACGGATCAGCACCAGTAGCAATGCGCCGTACGCCATCGCGCCCAGGTATCCTGCGCTCGACACGAAAATCTGCGAAATCAATCCGCCCTCGGTCGTATAGGTCTCGCCGCTCGCGTTCATCGCCACGCTCAAACTGGCAACGGAGTTGCCCGTCAGGAGCGCTGCGATGGCATGCCCGCCCTCATGTATAAAGGTGACGAAGATGCGAAACGGGTAGGTCAGAATCTCAGCGTAGGGGATAAACCACAGCGCGAGGGTAATAAAGGTCGCGATCAGTAGAGTGCGAACCTGCGGGCGGGCGTCTCTGGAAATATTCAGCTTCATCTTGAAAAATCTCCGCTCTTGAAAAGCTTCCGGTCTTTTGTAAATCGGCTCTTATCCACGTCTGCCTATTGTACGACAAAGCGACGCACGCGCGCCAACGTTTTTGCCGGACAAGGGTATCAACGCCTTTCCGCTCCGGTTTGTTCCGTTCGCCTGTAATCGCCGGATTTGCCGCCCGTTTTCTCTTCCAGCCGCAGGTCTGTGATCGTCATCCCTTTGTCCATGGCTTTGCACATATCGTAGATGGTGAGCGCGGCGACGGCTGCTGCTGTAAGGGCCTCCATCTCGACGCCCGTCTGCGCATGGGTCGCGGCTTCGGCCTCCATGTAGATAGAGTCATCGCGGACTTCTGCGCTCACGTCTATATGCGTGAGCGCGAGCGGGTGGCACAGCGGGATCAAAGAGGCCGTGCGTTTGGCCGCCATGATTCCGGCCAGACGCGCCGTTTCAATAGGATCGCCCTTCGGCGTTCTCGCTTCGCGCACGGCCTTGATGGTCTCCGGCGACATCAGGACGCGCACAGAGGCGACGGCGCGGCGCGCGGTGTCGGATTTCCGGGTCGTATCAACCATCGCCACGCGGCCATCTTTGTTCATGTGCGAGAGACGTTCCATCAGCTAGGGCTCAGTATGAAGAAAGCGGTGGGCAGAAAGCAACTTCATACGAGTCTTATTTGATCACCTCCCATGCCTCAACGTCTCCTTCGACGATCCTGAAGATGGGATGCGCTTCTGGCTCTTCTATGTCTTTTATCTCGTTGAATCTTCCGGCGTCCCTGACCCGAAGCTTTTCCTTCAAATGATTCCATTCGTATAAAAGCTGTCCACGCGTGCAGGATATTTCTCCGCTGAAATCACTGGGGGCGATCTTGTCTTCGCTGAATCTATATCCACGGCTCGCCGCCTCCGCATAAAGCGCCCGTAGGTACTTGGCGATAGCGCCCGTTGGATTTGTAGAAGACTTGAACCTGCTCAGTTGGGGATGGTTTCGATAACCCACGGTCTCGCCCTTCAAGACCTTCTGGGCCAGCAGCGTCTCTCTCCAAGCTGCCAGCAGCCCCTTCATATCCAGGTACCTTGGATGGATTGTCCAGATTCGCATGACAACAATTCAACCATCATTAAAAAGATAGCAGCCCCTCAAGATTTGTGTGAATGCCTTTGAACTGTTGAAGAGTGATGACAAATCTTCACGCATCTATGGCATTTCTATTCGGATACGAACCCGAGCGCCCGGAGCTAAATCCATTGGCCCAGGCCTCTGCGTAAAGTCCATGAACCCCCAGGACGATTGAAATCTATTTGGTCAAGGAGCATTCGGTGCACGAAACAGAAGCTGACGTTCTTGCCTGGTACGAGAGCCAGCCGCGAGCAATCAATAGGGAATTTCTCAAGAGCTTTCCCTGGCATGAGGTCTCAAAGCACCGGCTCGATCCGGGCTTTATTCCGATTCTGATCTACATGCGTGATGTCGAGAGCTTTACGGAGATTTATCACGAGGAGTTGCTGCGCACGCCGACGGGGAAACATCCGGTCATCAAAAAATTTATGGATCGCTGGAGCGTCGAAGAGAACCAGCACGCCGAGCTGCTCAACCGCTTTCTGAACGAAGCGGGCTTTCCGACCAGCGCACATTGGTTGGCGGAAGCGAAGGCTTCGATCCCTTTTCGCTATACGTTTGAGAATCGCATCTACCCTCTGATCACAAACTGTTTCGGCAAGTATTTTTCCGGCGCGCACATGGTCTGGGGCGCGATCAACGAGATGACTACGTTGCAGGGTTATCGTCAGCTCTGGCAAAAGGCAGGGCATCCAGTGCTCGAACAACTCTTGCGCGCCATCGCCCGCGAGGAATCCGTTCACTCGCACTTTTACTGGAGCATCGCGCGCCTGCATCTCGAACGCTCGAAGTTTTCGCGCGGGCTGGCACGCTTTATCATCAATCAGTTCTGGACGCCCGTCGGGCAGGGGACGAAACCGAAAGAGGAGACGAATCGTACCATCGCCACGTTATTTGAAGGCCCGGCGGGAGTCAGCTCCTTCGAGCGCAACATAGGCCAGCGAATGCAGCAACTGCCCGGCTTCGCTGGTCTGCAAACCGTCACGCAAAGAATCGCCGCCATCGCGATGTAAGAAAGGATGAAGGCCGCAAGTAGGAAGGATGAAAACGTGACTATTCAACTTGAATAGTCACGTTTTCATCCTTCTCTGTTTATGGCAGCCGCACGACGCGCACTGTTTTCTTTGCATCAAGAGAGCGTACGCCTTGCGGAACGATGATAAGCGCCGTGGCCTGCGCAAAGGCGACGAAATCCGATGAGCCGCCCCACTTCAAAGGCTCCGCCAGAAGATGCCCCTCTTCGTCCGTGCGCAGGCTGGCGGGAAGATAGCTCTCGCGTTCTATCGTGCCCTTAACCGAGCGCGACAACACGGCCCATTCTTCGATAAGCGCAGCATCACGCGCGCCCTGCATCGCGAGCAATGCGGTTCGCGCAAACAGGTTGAAGGTCACGGAGACTGAGACGGGATTTCCGGGAAGACCGAAGACAAGTGTTTGGCCCAGCCGGGCGAAGACCGTCGGCTTACCGGGACGCAGCGCCACGCGCTCGAAAAATATTTCAGCATTGAGGGCAAAGAGCGCCGCCTTCGTAAAATCATAAACGCCCATCGAGACGCCGCCCGACAGAATCAACGCATCGGAACGCGCCGCCGCCTCCGCGATCTCGCGCTTCAAGAGTTCAGGATCATCGCCTGCCAGCGGAAGGCGTTCGACGCGCGCTCCGGATAATTCAGCGTAAGCGCCAAGCGAATAGCTGTTCGAGTCGCGAATCTGATCCCGCCCCGGTCTCGCCTCGACCGCGACCAATTCCGTCCCCGTCGCCAGCACCGCCACGCGCGGGCGCGCGCCCACTTCGACTTCCCGGTAACCGAACGAGGCCAGCGCCGCCATCCGTGCTGCATTGATTGACTCACCCGCACGCAACACCACCTCGCCTGAGCGGATTTCCGTTCCTTGATTGACGATGAACTGTCCCGGCACGGTCGCCTCATCAATTTCGACGAGCGTCGCCGCACCATCTTCAAACTCGCGCGTCACTTCCACCTTCTGCACGCTGTCCGCTCCGTCGGGCACGGGCGCGCCCGTCATAATCCTTACGGCCTCGCCCGCCTCCATCGTCCTGCCGTGCCACCCGCGTCCAGCCGCCGCCTCGCCCACCACACGCAGCCTCACGGGCACGCCACGCGTCGTATCCTCCGCGCGCACGGCGTAGCCATCCATCTGCGCTCGATCAAACGGCGGCAGATCGCTATCGGCAAAGACATCTTCACAGAGCACGCGCCCTAACGCACCACCGAGCGCCACTCTCTCCGGCGGCAACGCTTGCGTCTGCTCTTTGACGATGCGGATGGCTTCTTGAACTGAAATCATTTCGATTTTAAATTTTAGATTTTGGATTTTGGATTAGCAAACGAGAAAGCCTCAAATAACCAAAGTCGCCTATCAAATAGCTCCTTTTAAATAGCACGACATTTTATATGGTTAATGATCAAACAGTTCTGTTATATTCGCTTCTAAAGGAGATGATATGACTGAGGAAAAAATAGAAATACACAAACACGTCATAACCGAAACTGAAGAAGGTACGTCTGAATCTCATTCTCATAAGATAGTTGAGCGAGATAGGGATGAGGAAGAATCAGAAGTTATTTCCATCAAGAAAGAGATAATCATAGAGGAGACCAACTAAGGGATTTAAGAACGGTATATCTTCTACATTTATGCCCTACTGATAGGCCAAAAACACTAAAAGCCGTCCTTTGGGGCGGCTGTTAGTGTTTGGTTTGCCACCAAAAAGTGGCGGAACTGACGAGACTCGAACCCGCGACATCCGATGTGTCAGACTGGCGTTCCATCCCGCTGAACAGAACCGGCCGGAAGAAGAGAATCAATCATGGCAATGCTCGTTACATATCCAAATGGATCAACTGAGATTATTCCTGACGCTCGGAGGGTTGACCAGCAGAACTTTCATGAAGGTATGTATGACTTTTATGATGAACGTGGCGTGTTGTTAAGACAGATTGATATGCATAGCAAGATTGAGTGGGAGCTTGTAGATGAAAGGGAAGAATCTGCCGAAGAGATTCCGCTCTTTCTTCGCAATAGTTCAGAGGGGCGAAAAGGAAATGCTCAGGATAAGAAGGATGAGTCAAGCGAACCGTGACGACTCAAAAACAGTTGTATCGAAAGCCCTCCAACCCGGAGGGCTTTCGATTAAGCGGAGCAGCCTGTGAACGCTCCTGTTGCCTACAGACTACTACATGTGTGTGTCGCGGCAGGTGAAGTTAAACGATCACTTCTTACCTTTATTTGAACCTTTTGAGCTGCCTTTCCGCTTGCTGGGTGCATCCGCCGAGGGCTTGGGATTGTCGCTCTTCATTTGATCTTGTACATTCTTATTAGAGGGCGTGCTTACGCCTCTTTTACTACTGGCCGCAGATCCTTTTTTTGGTTGGCATGAGTAATCTCCTCAGGGTTCGTAGCCGATTACAAACAAAAGCTGTGCCGGGTCACAGATAATACCATCTTTACGCCGAGGTGTTTTATTTTGGTGTGGCTTCGCCTGTTTGAGCCTTCAGCTTATCCGGCCCTTCTACTGTATAATCCAGGTTATGAATAAACGTGCAAAAAAACGGGTGAAGGAAGCTATCGAAAAGGAGAATTTGGAGCGGGCGAAGATTCGTAAAGAACAGACAGTCTCTTCTTCCAAAGACCTCCCGGAGCGACGTGGTTTTACAGTGAAGCCGAGTAAGAAGCGAGGTTAGCTCGGTGGCCTTATAAATGATTGATTAATACTTTTGCGGCAAAGCGTGGGGATCGAGAGCCGGGTCAGCTTTCACACACGTTGGGAACAGATCAGGATACGCTTTCCGAAAACACCAACAGCCGCCCCGAAGGACGGCTGAAGTAGTAATCCAGTTCGATCATCTGCCGTTACGCTAATAAGAGGGCCATCGTATGCCAGGCAGACCGATCTCTGCCACTCGATGGTGCGCCCATCCATTTTAGGATTGATGATTGAAGCGGGCTCGACTAGTTCAAGAGAGACCGCGCTCTGCCGATTTTACCCGTTTGCTTTGAGCCGATAAAGTTGATGGGACTTGAACGTCTCGAACAGTCTCGTCATTCCTGCTTGCATTCCCGTCCGCACCGACTGAAGCGATAGATCGAGCCGCGCGGCGATCTCGTTCTGACGCAAACCGTAGAAGTAAGCCTGTTCGATTATCTGTTGCTGTACAGATGGAAGCGCCGTGAGCGCCGAGCGCACGATTCTCTGTTGCTCGGAAGTGTTGCTGTTCGTTTTGGGATTAGTCGTCACGGCGCGTTCGGCTAATTTCGTGAGACGCTCCTGGTCTTGACTGTCTGCTCTAAGTCGAACGATAGCGCGATGGCGAGCCATCGTAATCAACCATGTCAGCGGCTCTTCGCGCTTATCATTGTATGTAGCGGCTTGCTCCCACACCTCTTTGTAAACATCCGCCAAAACCTGTTCAGCCGCCGCAGCGTTGTCGAGAATCCGCAACAACAGCCCGTAGATCAGCCCGCACGTCGTATCGTAGAGCGTGGCGAAAGCGGACTCGTCTCCGCCGGCGATGCGCTTGACGAGAGCCGCGCCGTCCCGGTCGGGCGTGCGAAGTTCAGCAGACCTGCGAGGTGATGTCATGGTTACTCCTCGATCTTATAAAGTGCCCTCCGGTCTTGGGTGGAGACAGCCGACCTGTAAGATTTCAGTGGTACGGCTCGTATTCTCTGTTGATGAAAAGCTAATCGGCCTTCTTTATATGCACAAGCAATGATTTTGTGTGGTCATCGTTTGAGCGACTACTGATGCGCGCCAGAAGGACTCTGACCGGCACTGCGCCGTCTTCGTAGTCGCAGTTAAATAAAAAGCTGTTCGCGGGCTCGCTGCTCCTGTCGAAATTGTCGAGACGTTGATGGAACTCTTCGACGTTCAGGAAGGGAACGACTTCGGAGAAGAAATTTTGTCCCGCCACGTTTGCTGCCGAACCATCTGAATTGTTATCGCCTTCCAATCGGGAATAGAGCACCGTGCCCGCCCCGTCGGGTTCGAGCAACCCGAAGAGTTTTTGTGGCGCAAGAATCAAACTGCTCATAACTGGAGTCCTCTGCCAATCTTGTGTCGGTTTAACTAATTTGCTTTGTTTTGTGAAAGGTGTCGTTCCAGCACGCTACCGAGTTCGCCCAGGGCAAACGGCTTGACGAGAAAATCGTTGCATCCGGCGGCAAATGCCTTTGCTTCTGTAGCCGGGTGTGCGTGACCGGAGAGGAAGACAATCGGGACTTCACTCGTAGATGTTAGCTGTCGAATGCGGCGCGTTGCCTCAAAGCCATCGAGCAGCGGAAGAGTGCCGTCAATCAGAATGAGGTCAGGATGAATGCTCTCTGCCAGATCAATTGCCATCACACCGTTTTCCGCTTCGACAACGCTGATGCCGCCGCGCATCTCAAGCATTGTTCTGAGCAGTGACACATTCCCAATAAACTGGACACTTCGTATGTTAGGATTTCTGCTTCCAGAACGGCTCTTCAATCGCAGGAGGAAGCATGAAAAAGAACTTTACCAACGAGCAAGTGATCTACACTTTGCGTCAAGTTGAAGGCGGCACTTCGGTCGCCGAAGTCTGCCGCAAGATGGGCATCACCGAGCAGACCTTTTACCGTTGGAAGAAGAAGTTTGCCGGGATGGGCGTGGCAGAGTTGGCCCGACTCCGACAACTCGAAGATGAGAACAAGAAGTTAAAGTCGCTGGTTGCTGATCTCACCCTCGATAAGCACATGCTCCAAGAGGTGCTCCGAAAAAAGTTCTGAAGCCGGAGCAGAAGCGAGCGGTGGCTGAGTTTCTCTGCACTGGCTTTTGCGTGCCGAAGCGCCGTGCTTGTCAGGTGCTGAGTTTCGCACGCTCTTGCTACTACTATCGCAATCGCGCCGATCCGCAAGTTGAACTCCGAGTGAGATTGAAAGATCTAGCTGGCACTCGTGTTCGATACGGCTACCGCCGCTTGCATATCTTGTTGATGAGAGAAGGCTGGCAGATTAATCATAAGCGCGTGTATCGACTCTACAAGCAGGAAGGCTTGTCTTTACGGCTCAAGACGAAGAAGAAGCTGGTTAGCGCGCCGCGTGTTCCGCTCCCGACGCTGAGTGCGCCAATGGAATGTTGGAGTATGGATTTTGATTATAGGCAGTCGCGAAACGGCGATCAGCGGAAAGTTCTTCGACCGCAGCGTCGGCCAAATCACGGGCGACGAGTTGCCGCAGCCCTTCAATCTCTTTGGTGCTGGTCTTATGCGGCTGAACGGTCCCGTTTGCCAGCAAGGCTTTCCAGTTCATCCTCGCCCCCCTTTAAGAAAATCTTCTCACCCTTCAGCACGCTCGTGACGAAATGATTTTCATCTTCCACTTTCTCACGAAACTCCACGAGCGAGTAGCACTTGACGTTAATCTCCCGCCCAAACTTCTTCTCCAGCATGCGCAGCGAGGGAGAAAGCTCTGACAGACCGACCAACCCGATGATTATCAGGTCAATGTCGCTGAGGGCATGTTCTTGCCGCCGCGCTACCGATCCGTATAGGAAGGCGCAAGCGACGCGGTCGCCGAATTTTGTAAGAAGCTCTTTGAGCGCCTCTTCGACGCCGAGTGTCTTAACGATGATGCCTCGGAGTTCACTGAAGATAGGCGAGGCAGACTCTGCCTGAAAGTACGTGCGTCTGCCGTCCCGCCTCTGGCGTAGGATGCCGCTTGAAACCAGGGATTGAAGTTCTCTTTGTAGACTTGAAGGCGTAGTGTTGAACTGTTGTGCCAGTTCGCTCAAGTACCACCAACGTTCAGCCTGCCCGTAAGTCGCAGCGAGAATATCCCTCCTGGCTTTCGGGAACAACGCATCAATGGGACGCTTCTTACGCATATTGCGTATATATTTACGCGTATTGCGTAATATTGCAAGATGGAATAATGCTGGATGAGTCGCCGGTGTAATAGTCCGGCAATATGAGCTTAGTTAGTACTCTCAGGTTATCATCAGAGCTGAAGGTTCATAATAGCGGCCCCACTTATGGCTCGCAGTAGAGGTGTGTTTTGAATGGCTGATAAAAAGTTGCCTCGACTCACCGAGGCGCACATACGCAATCTTGCCCGCGGATCAAGCTTCGAGCGGGGCCAGAACTACTACCGCGACGGGGCCGTCTTCGGAGCTGTTCGCCAAGGGATGGAACTGCGTGCACAGTGCGAAGGCTCGGACTATGAGCCGTATCAGGTCAGCGCGACACTAATGGAAAGCGGCATCGACGAGACTTCCTGCACCTGCCCCTATGACTACGGAGGCATCTGCAAACATATCATCGCCCTGTTGCTCACTTACATCAAAGACCCACAGTCATTCCGCTCCATACCTCCGATCACAGAACTTCTCGCCGAGCGCAGTCGGGAGGAGCTGATCACCATTATCGGCGAGATGGTCAAGCGGGAGCCTGAGTTGCTATCACTGGTCGAGCTATCCGTCGCAGCCGAGCAAGCCTTGCGGGGCGAGACTTTGGATGTGGAGGCTTACCGCCGCCAGGCGCGCAGCGCTTTACGGCGCGGAAGCCCGCGCGCCGTAGAGAAAGAACTGCGGTTGCTTCTGGATTTGGCCGTCCGTTTAGACACAGCTGGCAACTGGCTTGATGCCGGAGCCGTCTATCACGCGATTCTGAACGAGACGGTTAGCGGATATGAAGATGTGCTGTGGGAGATGGACGAAGAGGGTGACATTGCCGCCGTCATAGACGAGTTCGCGCAGGGGCTGAGCCAGTGCCTCAAGAAAGGTAAAGCTGATGACCGAACTCGGCGGCGCTGGCTGGAAGCGCTGCTTGAGGCTGATCTGACCGATGTAGAGATAGGCGGGGTTGACTTGGCCCCGAGCGCCCGCGAGTCAGTCTTAGAGAATGCCACTGATGAGGAGTGGGAGTGGATTGAGGAACGTATTCGTGTTGCCATCTCGAAGGGCGGCGACTGGGTGCGGGAGGAATTGACAAGATTTTTAGCCGCGAGGCAGAAGCGGCATGTAGGTGCTGGCAAAGCGCCAGCGAAGAAGAGGTCAAGTAAAAGCTCTTTCTGAGGCTACTGTGGTGGAAGTTAAGTGCTGGAATAATTGCAAACAAACGATTTCAGTGAAAATGCTGGCGGGAAAATTTGTGGGGACTTTTGTGGGGACTCAAGGAGCAAGACAGGAGTATTTAGGGCGATACATGCGCACTTGGGAGACTTTTAGCGGTTCCTCGAACGGCTGCAAATTCGCGCTAAAACTAAACCATTCTGCACTGAAAGTACAGAGATTTAAGCAGGACTGAAAGTCCCGCTATTCCAGAATGAATGTCTCGCTTTCCTTATTCGAGGCGTCCCGGTGATGCTCAAGATATTCTTGCACCATCTCTTCTGTGATGTTGCCTGTGCTCCATGCGCCGTACCCAATGGCCCAGAAGTGACGACCCCAATATCTTTTCCGCAGTTCCGGGTACTCTTGTTGCAGAATCCGAGACGTTCTCCCTTTGAAGCGTTTGACCAGATCACTGAGTGATTT
>JBKKAL010000120.1:0-38976 GCA_046714695.1 Pyrinomonadaceae bacterium | reverse complement strand
CGCGACTCTTCGCGCCAGAGCGCGGAGCGCGCAATCAACGTGGCGACGTTCAGAAAGTTACGCGAGGCGAGCGAGAGCGGCGCGCGCGCGATCTGATCAAACTCAAAGAGGGCGCGTCTTATCGTCTCGCGTCCGCGCAGTATGCCGACGCGCTCCCACATCAATCGCCTGACACGCTTGCGTACGGCGACGGCGATGTCTCCGCGCCCGCGCCCGGTCTCGGGCAGCTCATTCATTTCACCTCCTGCCGCTGCTGTCGCGTCCGCTCGCTGACGCACGCTCAACGCAGTCTCTCCGGCGTGATCGCGCGCTGCGGTGCGACCCGCGCGTGCTCCGAAGACCAATCCTTCGAGAAGCGAATTCGAAGCGAGGCGATTCGCGCCATGCACGCCAGTGCAGGCCACCTCGCCCGCAGCATAGAGCCCCGGAACGCTCGCGCGCCCCTCAAGGTCTGTGCGAACGCCGCCCATGCAGTAGTGCGCGGCGGGCGAGACCGGCAGCAGGTCTGTAGTCAGATCGAGACCGTAGCGCAGGCACGTATCATAAATTTTCGGGAAACGCCCCCTGAGGTAACGCGCATCGAGTGCGGTCATATCGAGATAGATAGTTTTGGAGGCGGTGCGCTTCATCTCGGCGATGAGCGCGCGGCTGACGATGTCGCGCGGCGCAAGCTCAGCCCGCTCGTGATAACGCGACATAAAGGTTCGCCCCTGCGCGTTACGCAGCACTCCGCCTTCCCCCCTCATCGCTTCCGAGAGAAGAAAACGCGGCGCGGCCTCTATGCTTAAGGCCGTCGGATGAAACTGTACGAACTCCATATCCGCCAGTTCGGCTCCCGCCGCGTAAGCCATCGCCATCCCATCGCCGGTCGCAACCTGTGGATTAGTCGTATGTAGAAAAACCTGTCCCGCGCCGCCGGAAGCGAGCACGACAGCGCGCGCGTGTAATTCGCGCGGCGCGCGCACCAAAGGATCAAGATAGCGTACGCCGCAGCATCGCCCATCAATCATCAGCAGAGACTCAGTGGCCGCGTGCGCGACAAAGGAGATTCCGCGCTCGATGCGCGCCCGCGCGATCAACGCGCGCACAATCTCTTTGCCGGTCGAGTCGCCATGCGCGTGTAAGATTCTGCGGCGCGAATGCGCCGCTTCACGCGTGAATGCAAGTCGCCCGCCCTCGCGGTCGAACTCCGTTCCCCACTCGATCAATTCCTGAATCAGCGCCGGCCCGTCTTCGACCATCACCGCGACAGCCTCCTCGTCACACAGGCCTGCCCCGGCGCGGATCGTATCCTCTTCGTGAAGCGCGACCTCGTCATCCTCTGAGAGAGCGACCGCGATGCCGCCCTGTGCATACTCTGTGTTGGATTCGTCCGTGCGATCTTTGGTGAGAACGGTGACGCGCGCGCCCGTGCGTGCCAGCTCGATGGCAGCGCGCAATCCTGCGATGCCGCTGCCGACGACGATGAAATCTGTGGCGAGTGTCATGTGCGATGCTTGAAAGTTTCGGTCAACGGATTCTAACAACTCTGCGGGCGCACGGGCAACATTGCATGGGCTTCCGGCAGCACGTTAGAATGCTTTTCCAGAAAGATAACAAAATTCGGTTTGAGGAGAACGGGGACAGCGCCTTCGCACGCGGATACGCATTCTTAATTAATTCATTCGCGAGGGGTGCTTTCCTTAAATACCAATAGTGCTGCCAAAAATCAATTTCACGGACTCGACCTTAGATAACGGTCTGCGCGTCATCCTGCACGAAGATCATTCGACGCCCATCGTGGCCGTTAATATCTGGTATCACGTCGGCTCGAAAAACGAAGTGCGTGGCCGCACCGGGTTCGCGCACCTCTTCGAGCACATGATGTTCCAGGGCTCTAAGCATTACGATAACGATTTTTTCGTGCCCTTGCAGGAGGCTGGTGGAACCTTGAACGGCTCGACTAATTCCGACCGCACCAATTACTGGGAGGTCGTGCCGTCTAACTTTCTGGAGCTGGCGCTCTGGCTCGAATCAGACCGTATGGGCTACCTGCTGGATGCGCTGACCGAAGAGAAGCTCACGAACCAGCGCGATGTGGTCAAGAACGAGAAGCGGCAGAATTACGATAATCGCCCCTATGGATTGGTGAGCGAAACATTGGCCTCGACGATGTACCCCGAAGATCATCCTTACAACTGGCTGACCATCGGCTCGCTCGAAGACCTGGACGCAGCCTCGCTCGAAGACATCTCGGCCTTCTTCCGTCGCTACTATACGCCCAACAACGCGAGCCTCGTCATCGCCGGAGATTTCCGTGAAGCGGAGGCGCGCCGCCTTGTCGAAAAGTATTTCGGGCACATCAAGCGCGGCCCCACGATTGAGCCCGTAGTCGCGCCACTTCCACAGCTTGAACGCGAGACGAGGGTGAGGATGGAAGACCGCGTCACGCTGCCGCGCATCTACTTATCATGGCACGCCGTCCCACAGTGGACTGAGGATGATGCGGCGCTCGATACGCTCTCGACGGTGCTCGCGGGCGGCAAGGGCTCGCGTCTCTACAAATCTCTCGTCTATGAACAGCAGATCGCGCAGGACGTAACGGCCTTTAACAATTCGCGAGAGATCGCCGGGCAGTTTCAGATCGTAGCGACGGCTAAACCCGGCAAGAGTCTGGAAGAACTGGAGCAAGCCATCAACGATGAACTGGAAAAGCTCAAGGGAGACGCTCCGCCGACCATTGAAGAAATGGAACGCGCCTATAACGCGCGCGAATCATCTTTTGTCTATAGCCTGCAAACCATCGGCGGCTTCGGAGGCCGCAGCGATCAGTTGAACCAGTATGCAGTCTTTCTTGGCGACCCCGGATTTTTTCAGCAAGACCTCGCGCGATACCGCGCAGTCGAGGCCGCAGAGGTAAGCCGCGTCGCCGGCCACTATTTGACGAATAAATGTTTTGTGCTAAACGTCGTGCCCGGCGCACGCGATAAAGAGATAGCCGGAGCGCCAGTGCCCGCAGGGCCGTCGAACGCCATCCCGCCGCCCCCGCAGCAAACCACAGCACAACCTCTTCCCGGCGCACAGAGCAGCACCGCTACGGCTCCAGCCGTCGGCGGCACGGCCGGGCCAACCTCTGCCGGTCGGGCTCCCTCGGCTGATCGCGACGCAGGTGCGCTTGAGCAAACCAAAGCGGAGGCTGCAGCCACCACTCCGGCGGGCGCAGCGCCACCCGCAACCACAGCACACTCAGGGACTCAAGAGAAGCATGAGGATCAAAAACAGCTTGGCGGGCTTTACACACAGCCGAGCCCGCAGGCTGATCCGCGTTTCACGCTTCCCTCGATTGAGAGGCGCCGTCTCTCGAACGGGCTCGAAGTCATCATCGTCGAGCATCATGAGCTGCCCGTCGTGACGCTCAATATGGTCTTGCGCACGGGCGCGGCGGCAGACCCCTTGGAGCGCGCGGGTTTGGCGAGCATCACCGCGGCTCTTCTTGATGAGGGCACTCATAAGCGCTCGGCGCTTTCGATCTCAAACGAGCTGGCGGCTATCGGCGCTCGTCTCGGCTCGGGCGCGGACTGGGATTTGAGCGGAGTGAGTTTGTTGACGGTGGCGCGTCACATGGAGAGCGCGCTCGAAATCTTCACGGATGTGCTGCTTAACCCGGCATTTCCCGACCATGAGCTGGAACTGCAACGCAACACGCGCCTGGCGGCGATCATGCAGCGACGCGATAATCCGCAGGACATCGCCGGACTGGTCTATGCCTCGCTTCTCTACGGCGAGCAGCACCCATACGGCCACGCGATCATCGGCGACGAAGGGAGCGTGCGCGCGGTCACGAATGGGGACATCAAGACTTTTTATGAAACGCACTATCGCCCTAACAACGCGACGCTTATTATCGTCGGCGATGTCCGGCCCGAAGCGCTCGTGGCGCAGCTTGAGCGCGCCTTTGCTCGGTGGGAAAGAGCGGACGTTCCGCCGGTCAATATCACAGCGCCGCCGGAACGCGATGCGAGCACTCTGTACATCGTTGATAAGCCGGGCGCGGCGCAATCCGTGATTGTCGTCGGTCAGGTAGGCCCACCGCGCTCGACGCCCGATTATTTTCCGCTACTGGTGATGAACACTATGCTCGGCGGGCAGTTCACTTCGCGGCTGAACCTGAATCTGCGCGAGGACAAGGGCTATACCTACGGGGCGCGCACCTTTTTCGATTACCGTCGCGGGCGCGGCCCCTTCGCCGCCAGCGCGAGCGTCCAGACCGCCGTCACGACAGAATCGCTCGTGGAAATCTTGAAGGAGTTGCGCGGCATAAGGGGCGAGATTCCTGTCACGGACGCAGAGTTGGAGTTCTCCAAACAGGCGATAATTCGTGGCTTTCCGCGCAGCTTCGAGACGCCCGAACATATCGCCAATCGCCTCGCCGATGTCGTGCTCTATGATCTGCCGGATGATTACTTCAACCGCTATATTGATCAGGTCAGCAGCGTCAGCCGCGAAGATGTCATACGAGTCGCCGAGCGCTATCTTGATCCGTCGAAGATGGTGATGCTCATCGTCGGCGACCGCGCGAGCATAGAGCCCGGCCTGCGCTCGCTTGATGAAGTTGCCCCAAGCGTTAAGCTGTTAGATACAGAAGGGGAGGAAATATCAGGATGATGGCCGCAGGGACAACAACGTGGCTACGTTAGATGAAACATTCAGCTAACATTGCTTGAAAGTCGGAGCCATTATTCAGCCGACTTGCCCTTCGGATCAACCCCGCGTCTTAAGTAGAGATCGCGATGAGCCATTGCGCCATAAAATAGCTGCTCATGATGTAGATTTGCGCGCCTTGAAACCGTCTCTTGAAGCGATTCAGGGCCAGCAGCGAATCCGAGACCACGAACAGCAACGCTCCCGCGAGCGCCAGCGCGCTTCCCTGCTCTGATGTCATCATCCACCTGTTCAGTGTCTGCCACGCCATCAATAAGATCACCAGCATGTAAATCACTACGGGAGCTTTCATGTTTCCCAGATGCGGAAGCAGGATACGAAGCATCAGAGCGCCGTAGATCAGTAAGGGGAGGGCTGTGAGTACATCGGGAGCGCGAGCGCCTTCAAACGTGAAGGCGGCGATGTAGAAAAGATGTGCCAGCAAAAAACTGAGAAGACCACTGATGAAACGATCCGTGGGAAGCATCAGAAAGATGTCGCCCGCGAGCGAGAAGATGAGCCCGCAAAGAATTGCATATTTGTAGAATGCGGAGACCGGATTTTTTGTTTGCCACGCGATCAGAATGATAAAGAACATCGTCAGGGGCTTAAAAAAATATACGTTCCGCCTCTGCCCCTTATACTCGGCCCTGAGATGAAGAATCGCTGAGATAACGGCGAACAACGATAATATGATGATCGGCATTCTACTCATACGCGCGCGATCAAACTTTCCAGATAAGCATCCACGCGCATCTTGATTATATCTTCATCCAGGCGCGTTATTCCGAATGCCGTCCAACCGGGATATACGCCGGGCGGGCCGGGCAGAAGCTCTATCAAAGCGATCAAGTCCCAGAAGGGATGATACTCGAAGCCGGCTCCGGCCAGAGATCGGTAAGCATCGAGGAACCTGTCCGCTGCTTCTACTCCGTATAGTTGAGCCAGATTTTGCCTGCACCATGCCACGTCAATCCCTGCGGGGCCGCGACAGGCGTTGACCCAATCAACCACGCCGCTCAACCGGCCATCCTGCCAGAGAACATTGTTCGGATGATAATCACGATGAATAAAACGCTCGCGCGTGATGGGGCGGGGAGCTGCGGCGACCACATCAATGGCTTTCTCCCAAAGCTCCGGGAAGGCTGACCAGTTCGGCGGTTCCAGACGCGAGATGTCGCTATAGGGATAGTAAGTCCACGGAAAGTCTCCCGCCTCGGTAGCATGAATGGGCAGGAGCGCCTCGGCCATTTTGTGTAACCAATCGTCAAAATTCGCGGGATTCAACTGGACTGCGCCCGCCAACTCGGTCATTAAAGTGGTGGGGACACCACAATCATCACCCTTCTCGTCATAAGCTATCAGCTCAGGCGTCGCCACTTTCATGTTCAAGGCTTTTTTGAGGGCGGCAGCCTCATGAAGCGCCAGGTCCGGCTCTAACTTGAGCCACGCTGCATCAAAGAATTGACGCAGCACCGTCTTCACACTACGCCCTCGATAGCTGACTTCAATACTGTGAAGAACGGAGGATGTTGCTCCCGCCAGAGGTCTCACGGATAGCACCATCGCACCCGCTCCCACGGCGTTCGCGACCCAGCGCAGCACAGCGGGAGATGGATCATAGGGATGACTTGATGAGCGCGACATACTGATTCAGGAGGCGAATGGTCACTAAAAGATTGCGACAGCGAGGGCGGCGCGAATAAATTGTTCGACTCCATCTTTGGTTGCGCGAAAATAACGGATAATTCAAGCCATGTAAAACAGATTATTGGTTCAAGTTCATAAGCTGAGATTACGTCTGCAATATTTATAAGGTCAAGAACCGCAAAGCAACCTAATGCCCAAATTGACCGGGCGGGGCGCATTGCCGAGCATCATCAAAGTTCTCGAAATTAAAGCAGATGGAAGCTCGTCGTAGTGCCAACTCGTCAGTTGTCAAACCTTCGATAGTTCCTCAACACATTAATTGTGCCAGCTTCAGTCTCTGCCTCCAGCCGATGAGAGAGTTTCCGTCAAAGATATTCTCTACCGATACCGTAGCTCCGGGATGTATCCATTCCCGCGTAGATTCGCACTCTGCCACTGCTGAATGTGCCCGAAAGATATAGACAAGTTAAGGTTGGATGTGATAGTTTTCGCCCCGAATCGAGCATGGCTCACTCTCTTCTCAGCGTCTTCTGGAATCCCCCAGACCATCTGAAGACAACAGCCAACTTCCTGCCAACGTACCAGGATCGTAAATGGATGCGCTAAGTTCTGTGGTGGAATAAGGAAAGCTCCTGAAATTCGGAAACTGCTGCCCTATCCTCGCGAATCAGTTTCCCTGCCGCTTACTCATCAACACTGAGATAAGTCGGCTAATAAATCCTACCCGACACAACCTATCAGGCCGTAGGACGCGGAGCGCCTGTGATGCATGAAGAACTCGCACTCTTCCTGTATTCAGGGTGAATGCTGCGAACCAAATTATTTTAATCCGCCCACGTTTTTATTCAGATGAGAACTAAACGGAGAAGAAAATAGATGAAAAAACTAAACTCGATTGTTTTGGCGGCGATAGCGTTGGTCTTAGGAGCTTCATCGTCATCCGCACAAAACGTCTGCACCAAACAGGTGGACGATACACAGGTCAAAATCTATGTCCGCAATGCGACGGAAAAAGCTTTTACCGTCAATTACGTTGACGACAAATGCAAGGAATCGCCGTCGGACGAAAAGATTGAACCGGGTCGGGCGTTCGCCGGCGATACGGTAAACGGCCATGCCTTTCGGGTTCGTGAAGTCGGGACGAAAAAACTGCTTCAGGAAGTTGTGGCGTCGCCGGATAATTCGACCGTCACCATCGGGAACATCAAAAACGCGGACCCGAGACAGGGATTTCTGGAAACGCTCAATCGTGTCCGAAGGGGCCGGAACCTTCCGCCGATGGAGTTCGATAATTCGCTCAATCAAGCGTGTCAATGGTTCGCCGACCTGATGGGGAAATTCGATAAAGGCGGACACGACGCTGTCGAAGTCGGCGGCGGCTCCCAGGCCGAGATGAAAGAGCCCGGGATGAGAAGCAAGAAATTCGGCTACAAAGGCGACGGCGGAACGGAGGCTACATCCGAAGGAGAATGGACGGATATGAGCTTGATCGGCGGCGATGCAATGTTGGGCTGGTCAGCCAGCGACACGCATTTCCGTCCCTTTCTTTCCCTGGACGATCAGGTCTTCAAGCAAGTCGGTTTCGGTTACGCCAAATCAGCCAAAAAGCCAAACTACTATTACACCTGCGCCGTCTTTGGCAATCCAGATAACTCCGGCGGCGGCAATCAGGATACGCAGCCGCAGACGGAAGCCGCCATTCCAGAACCACTCAAATCGGAAGAGCCCGCCGGGCTGAAATTCACGGAACTCAAATTCCTGTCGATGCAGGGCGCTTTCGATTGGGACAAAGCCAAATACGCGGACACCTTTAACCGAGCACAGCTATACGAGCTGCAAATCATGTTCACCTTTGAAAACCCGTCTTCCCAACCCTTCAGCGTCGAGAGCAGGATGTACCTGAACGGCAAGTTGTTCCGGACGGACCCTCACAAGGATCTGAAAGGAGGCGGTTCGGAGGCTTCGCCGATAGTGGGCGACAGCCAGAAAGCGGGAACGGTCGAAGCCGGAACTTATCGCTATGAAGTAGTGCTCAACGGCAAGGTCTTGATGAGCGCCGAAGCAATGGTCAAGTGAAGGATGAAGCAATTTTTAGCTTCATCTTTTATCCCTTTAATGACGGTTCTGGCCTCGCTGAAAAAGAGAAGGAGAAATTCATGTTAGACAAAAGAAAGAACAGAACGATGCAGAGAGTGATGCTGGTGGCGATGCTGACGATGGGACTGCTGTTGATTGGCGCGGGTCAAGCGGCGGCGCAAGTGCCAGCAGAGAGCGAGCGAGAGCAAGAGGCACGAGAGGAAGAGGAACGAGAAAGAGAGAGACGTGCGCCGCCGCCTAAAGTCATAAAAGCCCAGCCTGTAGCCCCAGCGCAACAAAAGCCGGCGCAGGAGGATTGCAATAGCATCAGCCTTGAGAAGGGGAAGTTGGACTGTTGGGCAAAAAGGGCCAGGGGAGGGGACAAAGATTTGCGGGGGGCGGATCTCAGAGGGGCTGGGCTGGGCTGGGTGGATTTGAGAAATGCGAATTTGAGCAATGCGAATTTGATTGGAGCGGCTTTGGAAAATGCGAAGTTGGACGGCGCAAATTTGACGGGGGCAAAAATTGATATGTTGGCCCTCAGTAAAATGCATATCAAGCTCGACGAATGGAAAAGGCGCGGGGGAATTATCACTGACGAGCCGAAGCCCACGCCGAAGCCCGAGCCGAAGGTGATTGATGTGCCCAAGCCAAATCCTCATGCTCCCAGGACTGAAGTCTCAGGTCCTATAACACGGGTGAATCTAACTGGAAGAGTCAAATTCTTCAACGATACAAAGGGGTTCGGATTTATTACGCCAATGGAGGGCCAGAGGGATTGCTTTGTCCATCATTCAGAAATTAAAGAACGTGAAGACACTGGTATGAGGACTACTCTAGTTCAGGGCGACCTGGTTAAGTTTGTTTACGTGAGTGGTCATTGGAAGGGACCCTCGTGTGAGGATGTTGTGAAAATCAAGTAACGCGCCGGGGTTTCCCCGCTCCTACGCGACGCTCATAGTGCAATTCGCTTTCAGGCTCGGCGACGAACCGCCCAAAACGGTGCTTTTGATAAACGCAGCGACGAATCAAACGCACGCTGCGGCTATCAACGAAGTCTTCGGGCAACAAAAAGTCGCCGTCAATTAAAAGGTCTCGAAAACCGCAATTTTCAACCGTTCACAAAAACAAAGAAGGAGAAAAACATGAAAACTAAAATCATCAAATCGGTTCTGTTCGCAGTCATGCTGGGTTTCGCTTTAGTGTTGACAGCGGTCAACGCTAACCCCCAGACGGTCAAGCAAGAAGCGGCCAAAGCCGGAGCGAAAGCGGCTCGCATCATGGTTGTGTTTAATGACGCGGTGCGATTGACCGACAGCATTCAGAAAGTCAACTACAGCGACAACCACAGCACGGAAGAAGCGTTTGTCAAACGCCACCTCGAAAAGGCGATGAAAAAAGCGGGCTTCGCCATCGCCGACGAAGCGGGTGAAGATGTGGTTGATGTGATTTTTTACATCGGCATTGACGACGCGGACGACGACAACGACGGAACAGCCGACACAACCGACACCGACGATTACGGCGCAGCCACGCCGGAGAGCGTCGAGGACGGCGAGATTAAAACCTTCGACTTTGACGAGACCAATCCGGCGGATGCTAAAAAGCTGACCAACGACAAGCCGAATCAAGGAATTTACCTTCTCGTCCAAACGGGGGATAGCGCAATGGCTTTCACCATGGACGAGGACGTCTTGGGAACGGGCGACATCGAAGGCAAGGAAGAAGCAGCAGCGTTTCAAATAAGCTCGCGTCCGGCATTCGCGTTCGTTCCAGTCAAATTCGCCACCATCGCGCCGAGGGGCCGCCTGTCCGGTCGGCCCCTATTTTTCTATACCAGTTCGTTCCTGGATGCACCAATGAGCCCCGAAGCTAAGAAGATCATCGCTTGCCTTATGAAAATGCCGTGGTGTCAGAAGTAGCAGCCTAGCTTGGTTAAATTTATACCGACGCCGCTAATCAACTCAGGTCCGGACTCCCTTAGCCGAGCTGGTTAATACCTCGTTAACCCTTTGCCGGTCGGCAACACTCCGGCGTCTCTGACTGCTCCGGCTGATTTGAACTGTCGAACGGTGAGCGGTAATGACACACTAATTATGAATCTCATTGCTGCTCGCCGTATTAACAACTCTCTCCCGCAAAGTAGCAAAGCCTTCGGCGACGACCAAGTTGTTTACGAAGGAGAGGGTTGTTTTAGACAAAGAGTGCTCGAAGCGCGTAACTAACAATGGTGACGGATGACGGTTTCGCCCCTCCGTGGCTCTGGACTAGTTGGCTGTAGCAGTGGTCAGGTGAGGGGGCTAAACACATGTGGATAAAAGCGAGCGCAAGTTACCACGCTATCGTTGAATCACCTTGCCCGGTCACAAACAAAACTAACGCCAGCAAATTAATTTTTCTGGCGGGAAAACAATCACGCTGAAAGAAGGAGAAAGCACATGAAGAAGAATTCCCACAAACTGATAATGGCGCTATCAATCGTCAGCGTCATGGCATTTGCTGCAGTGTTATCCGGTGTGGGCGTAAAGGCCACGTCAGGAACTGCTGAAAAAAGGAAAGTACATGTCAACGGAAAAGTGATGGGCGAGATGGGCATCACGGCTGAGGATGTGGCGGAGGCTTTTAAAGGCGCTCTTGATGACGACAAGTTTGGCATCGAATTTGTCTCTGAGAAAGGACCCGATGTTGAAGAAATCACCGTCACTATGCAGATCAACGATGCTGATGATGACAACGACGGGACGCCCGATGATCAGGATAACGACGATAACGGCGACGGGATCGCCGACAACCAGGAGGTGATCGGCACAGTTGACCTGGACGAGAAAAATCCTGAGTTTCTCAATGCAGTGCATGATACCAGGAAGGATCAGGGGATGAACATTCTGTTGGATGCCCACGACGAGAAGCATCACATCGTCAAGTTTGAGACGAAGGCAGACCCTCCTGCAGAAGGCGGCACAGCTTCCCTCAAGCATCGCTTTGCGGGGCTAACCGCGCACGCCGCCGACAAAAAAGACTGGCTGTCCAGAGGGTTCCGCGCAGTGGGCGCCATAGTAGTCACGGCGCGCTGTATGACCGAAGGCAGCGTTAAACATAACACCTCCGGATTGAGCTGGTGCATTAGCCTTGTGGCGGGAAGGGCAGGTAAGTAATTCTGAAGTGAGCGCCTGAACGGCAAGTTTGTAACATTACGGGAATAATAAGGCGGTCATATCAAACAGACTCGCGCCGACAGAGTGTGTGTTTACAACAGACAAAGAAAGAGGAGAATTAAAATGAGAAGACTGACGAAAACAATCTGGTTAATGGTCGCCGTTGCGCTGTTCGGCGCGCTTGGTTTGGTCAACGGGCAGACCGGCGGCCCGAACTTCACCGAGTTTAAGTTCTTTTCCACGCAGGGCGCGTTCGATTGGGACAAAGTCGTCTATGCCACTCAATTCGAGAAGAGCAAGCTTCACGAGCTTCAGGTCTTGATCGAGTTTGAGAATCCGGGCGAGAAGCCTTTCAACGTCGAAGTGAAAACTTATCTTGACGGCAAACTAATCAAGACCGAGCCTCACAACGATATGACGAAAACGGGCGGCGTCAATGCCGGGATTGGCGGAAGTCCCGACACAGCCGGAACGGTTGCGCCGGGAGTTTACAAAGCAGAGCTTTGGTACAACGGCAAGGTCGTCAAGACCGCCGAAGCGACCGTCACGGGCACAGCGGACGCGACTGGCAAAGAGGACTTGAAGGACGTGAAAAGTTTTCTGACCGGGGGCGCAAGCCGTAGGTGGGAGCTTCGGGAAGTTCGCTGGATAGACAACAAGGTCTTTCATGAAGAAGAATTTTCGGCAAATGAGGAGTTTACCAAGAGGACCGAACTGGCACAGCTCGTTCCAGAAACCATAATCTTCCACGCCGACGGTTCTTGTGAGTTGTCTTATGTTTCCTACTACAACAAAAAAGGTGAGCTTGAAGCCACTCCCTACAACGAGAAAGGCAAATGGGCGTTTGACGGGCAGCACGTCAAAATCCTACTGCCTAATGACGACGGCAAGATTGACGAAGCCAAAGGCAGTGCATGGTCGCTCACGAACATTCAGGTCAGCGAAGGCAAGTTCAAGTGCAAATTTGACCTCTATGGCTTCACGGCTGGAATCGAGGAGATCGAATACGACATTGAGAAGTGATTGACGCCGACAGGCGTTGGTCTCTACGGTCAATTCAAAGGCGGCGACAGGTCTGAAACCCGTCTTAATCACAAGAGAGGAAAAAGTTATGCTGCAAGCAAAAACCAGAAAGATGACACAGAGAGTGATGATGTTCGCCGTACTAACGGCGGGACTGTTCTTAGTGAGTGTGAGGCACATTGCAGTAAGCGGAGAAGGTTTGTCGGATGCAGCTTCGCCAAAGCCGAATGTGGAACGCACCAATCAACGACTGAAAGGAAGGATCAAGTGGTATAACGACGTAAAAGCGTACGGGATGATTACCCCGGACGGCGGCGGCAGCGAATTTTTTTTGGTCGCAATGACATCAAGGACGAGTATATCAATGAACAGGGACGCATCAATTATGCTGAAGGAGTCCATGTAGAGTTTACCCGCGCGCGATTCCCACAAAAGGCAACCGATGTTAAACGTATCATCCCTGAACGTGAGTAGAGACAGCCAAAAGCGCACGAACTAAACTCTAAAAAAAGACTCGCGCCGACTGCGCGGGTCAACAACAAACAAAGAAAGAGGAAAAACCAGAATGAAAAAACTAATGCTCACGATTCTGATGCTCATCGGAACTTCCGCCGTCGCCTTCGGACAATTGTCCACGGAGTCCACAGGTTTTGAGATGCCCTTAGGAACATTCCAGGGCAGCGGCAAAATCGCTGGCGGCGTTCACACCATCAAGATCGTCAGCAACCTCGGCAGTGTGATGGTGTATTACGGCGGCGCGACCAAATGCGTTGCGAATCTGAGTGAAACCGATAATCCCGGAGTTTATGAGGAAATTGACCAATGGGACGGCGCAACGGGCAAAGTCGCCAAAGACTCCTGCAAAGAAAAAGGCTTTATCTTTTTGGTGAAGCAAGGCACGGGGCTGACTTACCACTGGGGCGCGACTAAAGACGATGCAAAGGCAAAACCGATGCCCGTTGCATTGAAGAAAACCAAGAACTAATGTGACGCAAGCCATCTTTAGAGCGCGCCGCTGGCGCGCTGAGTAAAGCCCTCCTCCGCGAGCCGTCGGAACAGCTAAACGAATGAAAACGCGGCCCGCGTACGCATGCCTTCAGTCCACTGAACACAAACCGCCAGCGGATATCTGAAGGGAACAGGTTATCTCTTGCCTGCATGAGTATAAAATACCAGCCCCCAACCAGTAGTTATACAGCTTTACGCAACATAATATTCTGTATCTACGGATTATATCGCAACGTGCGACATAGTTACGCTTTGTGCTTACACTCTATTGATCGCGCACCTTAACTGTGTGATAGGCGGTGGCGATGTTAAAATAGAGGCGCAATGGAAAGTACGTTACATCTTACCGGGCTCACTCAAACGGAGTTGATTGCTCTGGCAGAGGAAATGGGCGAGCCGTCCTATCGCGGGCGGCAAATCTTCGCCGCGGTACATGGCAGGCGTTTGCGCTCATTAGATGAGATGACGGACTTGCCGAAGGAACTGCGTGCGAGGCTGTCCGCGCGCTCTGCCGTTTCGACGCTCACCGTTGAATCTCGTTATCTATCGGAAGACGGCACGCGCCGTTATCTGATGAAGACGCACGATAATCTTCCGGTCGAGACAGTGTTTATTCCAGAGGAGCGGCGCGATACGATCTGTTTCTCTTCTCAGTCGGGCTGCCCGCTGCAATGTGATTTTTGTCTGACGGCCAAACTCGGGTTGCTCAGAACTCTGACGGCGGGCGAGATCGTCGAACAGATTATCATCGCCTTGAACGACGCTTATGGCGCGGGCGTACCCACGCCGCGCGGGACGAATCTGGTGGCGATGGGCGCGGGCGAGCCGTTCCTGGCGTTTGAGCCGCTGATGAAAGCCCTCGGTATCATGGCCGAACCGAAGGGTCTCTCAATCGTGCCCAATCGCGTGACGGTCTCGACCGCCGGCATCGTGCCGCGCATACGTGAGCTGGCGACGATTGCTGATCGCCCGCATCTGGCGATCTCTCTGGCGGCCGCCACAGACGAGCTGCGCGATGTGCTGATGCCGATCAACAAAAAATGGCCGCTCGATGAATTGATGGCGGCCTGCAAGGAGTTTGAGAAATCACTCAAGCCCGGCGAGCGTTTTACTTTTGAGTACGTCATGTTGGACGGCGTCAACGACTCCGACGCCCAGGCGCGCCAACTTGCGAATCTGCTTAATCGTCATAATCTTCAGCGCGCTAAGATCAACCTCATCCCGCACAATCCGGCAGACCCTCTTCCTTATCGCCCCTCTTCGCCCGAACAGGTCGAGAGATTCCAGCGCACGCTGGCGTCGAAGGGCATTCAAGCCTTCGTGCGGCGTCCGCGCGGGCGCGACATCTACGCCGCCTGCGGGCAACTGGCGGCGCGGCGCACGGCCAACCCGCTCCCGCAAACGCTTCATCTGTTGAATTAAATGGGTGACGTGCTCATGAACTCGTGAGGCATTTCGGTTTTCGCTTGCGGGCATGTACAATCCGCTGAAAATTCGACCTTCAAGAATGGAAAGTTTGATTCGTAATGAGAAGTAAAAGTTTTATCCGGCTGGCGGCGCTCTCACTTTTAATGCAAGCGCTCCTGCTTATACCCGTAAATTTTTATGCGATGCCTGAGGCTTCTGCTCCGTCGCAGTCCGGTAACATCGGGGTCAATGGATTCTTCGCCGCTGATAAGGCGCAGCGCGGGCGCACAGTGCAGGCGGCGGTCGTGGTGGACATCCCCGGCGGCTATCACGTCAATGGCAACAAACCCTTGGGCAAGTATGCCATCCCGACCGTGCTTAGAGTAGAAGCGCCGGGCGGCGTGCGGATCAGCCCCGTCAATTACCCGCGCGCCAGTATGAGGCGATTCAGTTTCTCAGAAGAGCAGTTAGCCGTGTATGAAGGACGCGCCGTGCTGCGCTTCAACGTTACCATCCCGGCCAATTTCAACGAGGGCGTCACGGAGTTGCGCGCCCGCTTAAAATTCCAGAGCTGCACGGACGACACATGCTTTCCGCCGGAAACGCGCGAGATCAAGATGCCTATCGGCATCGTCGGAGCAAAAGATTCGGTCAAACGCATCAACGGCCAGATTTTCGGCGGGAGAAGAAAGGGATAAAAAAGCAGATGCCGGATGTCGGATGTTAGATGTCAGCAAAATGCTTTTACCAGCATCTGACATCCGGCATCTGTCATCTATTTTCTCTTCCGATGACTGACATAAGGCGACCGACGCGACCGTGCAGCATCTTTTCGCGGCGGTAGGAGAAGAAAAGGTCTGTGCGGCATATGGTACAGAAGGGTGCGACGTGGATGCGTTCGGAGGGTACGCCCCCTATGATTAACTGGTTACGATTTGCTCTTTGAAGATCAATGCGCGCGTGTCCTTCGCGCGTCGGCGTCAGGAGATCATCCGCATCGGAGAAGCGCATCCGAAAGGCTTCGATGACTTGGTGGCCGACCTCGTAGCAGCATGCGCCCGCCGCCGGGCCGATGGCCGCGCGAATGTCTGCGGCCTCGGTGCCGTATTCCTCGCGCATGCGCTCAATCGTTTTACTGATAATGAGGGCCAGCGTCCCGCGCCACCCGGCATGGACGGCGGCGACAGCGTGGTGTCGCGCATCGCCGAGGAGTACGGGCACGCAATCAGCTGTCTTGACGCCGACGAGAACATGCGCGGCATCTGTCACGAGCGCGTCGCAATGCTCCGTCTCGCCGCGCGCACCAATGGGCTCGCGCGCATCCCCTTCATCCCGGACGACGCGCACATCCGAGCCGTGAACCTGCCAGCCCGCAGCGAGCGTCCATGTGCCCTCAAAGAGTTGTAGAAAGCGGCGACGATTTTCGTAGATATTCTCGGCCGCGTCATCGTTGAAGCCCGCGAGATTGAGAGCGTCGTGCGGCATCGGGCTCGTGCCTCCGAGCCGCGTTGAAAAACCGTTCGCGAAGCCGTCTTGAAGGAGCGGCGCGCAAGCAAGGACGCGCACACCGTTTTTCTCGCGCCACAGAAATCCGGCGCGTGTTAGCTCTGCTTCATCTGCTGTGATCATCTCTATCGGTATAGACATTATCGAAGTCTCGCGCGTGCGTGAAGTCCTACAGCGCACGCCGCGTTTCGTTGAGCGCGTTTATACTGAGCGCGAGCGCGCCTATTGCGAGAGCCGTGGCGCGGTCTCGGCCCAACATTATGCCGCGCGGTTTGCCGCCAAGGAAGCCGCGCTCAAGGCGCTCGGAACAGGCTGGTCGGGCGGCATCGCCTGGCAGGACATAGAGATCAGCGCGCGCAATGGCGGCGGCGCTCCTCTTCTCATTTTTCATGGCCGCGTGCTGGAGCTTTACGAACAGTCCGGAGCATGTGCCGCTCATCTCTCCATGTCGCACACCAGCGAGCATGCCATCGCCCAGGTTATTCTCGAACGATAATTTATTGTACAGGATTTCTCGGAAAGACCCGGGCTGGCAAATACATATGTGGGTTTTATCGCTTTCGCGGCTCGCCTCACGTAATCTTCTCTAACGGTTCTTCAGCAATATCACTTATGGAGCGCCGCCTTTTTCCATTCTTCGATAGGCAGAGCCGCCACCCAGTTCATTGACGAGAGTGGAGCGCCCGCGCGTTGTTCTTTCCACAGTCGTGCGCGGCGCTGGAAGCGTTATCATTTCTGACGTGACGGCGCGCGGCGTAGTGTGACGCCTGACGGTTGATTCCTCATGCGCATCGTCCGTGCTCGTTGAGACCGATGTTGAATCACCGAGTTGTGTTTCATCGAGCGATGCTGTCAGCGGAAGCCCTTCCGTATGTGTGTAGCATTCAAGCGACGGCATAAAGGCGTGCGTCACGGCGATGCGCTCGCGCACGTGGCACAGGGCTGAGGCGCGCATGCCCGTCTCCGGATCAATATCAACTGTGGTGATGCCCGCCGGTCGCTCAAACGCCTCGCCGCCCAGGTCTGGTCTAAGCTCGACGGCTTCGCGTACGAACTCTGTCCAGGCGGGCAGCGCCGCCTCAGCGCCCGTGAGTCCCAACTGCTTGTTATCGTCGAATCCGACCCAGACGGCGCACACCAAATTCGGCGTATAGCCAACGAACCAACCGTCGCGCGAAGTTCCGGTCTTTCCTGCGATGGCCGTTCTTTTCACGGAGCCGCGCGCCGAGCGCGCCGTGCCGTGATCAATCACGTCCGCGAGCATATCCGTCATCATGTAAGCGGTCGTCGGCTTGATGACCTGCTTTGCCTGTATGACAGAACCGAGCACGTCCATGCCGCTTGCATCCGTAGCGCGCGCGATCACGTTCGGCTCGACGCGCTGGCCGTTGTTGGCAAAGGCTGTGTAGGCGGCGGCCAATTCCAGCGGCGTCGCTTCGGTCGTTCCCAGCGCGAGCGCCGGATAAGCCTCAGGCTTCGGCAGGCCAAACCTCTGTGCCAGCGCAGAAACCGTTTGTAATCCGGTACGCATGGCGACATCAACCGTGACGACGTTCAAGGATTTGACGAGTCCAGTCCGCATTGACACATCGCGCATGGAATACGCGCCGCCGTAATTCGCCGGGCGATACTTTGTGCGCCGGTCATAGATAAACTCGCGCGGCGCGTCCTGGTAAAGCCCCAGCGGCGAAAGACCGTTTTCGAGAGCCGCCGCGTATACCATGGGCTTGAAGACAGAGCCGGGCTGACGGCGCGCATCAATCGCACGATTCAATTGTGAATCACTGTAGCTGCGCCCGCCAACCATCGCCAGTACGTTCCCCGTCTTCGGATCGAGCGCAACGAGCGCCGCCTGCGGAGTGAGCCCACGGCCCTTGTAAACTTTATCCAGTCGTTCGAGCTGTCGCTTGACGGCCGCTTCGGCCAGTTGCTGTAAGTCGGGATCAATCGTCGTATAGATGCGAAGTGTTCTCTCGTCCCCTTCGCCCGTTGATGTGAGACGCGATTCGACAACGCGGTTGACATAATCAATAAAGTAAGGCGCGACCGATTCATCATGCGTGCTGGCGGGTGCTACGTTGAGCGGCTCGCGTGCAGCCGCCTGCGCCTGTTCAAAGTTTATCGCGCCATCGCGCACCATTGCGCCAAGGACAACGTTGCGCCGCTCGGCAGCCGTTTGCGGGTGGCGATCCGGCGCATAACGGTTGGGACTTTGAATCATCCCGGCAATCGTCGCCGCTTCCGCGAGCGTCAAATCCTTTAACTCTTTGCCGAAGAAAACGCGCGCCGCCTGCTCTATACCGCGCACGGCCACAGCATTTCTCTGCCCCAGATAAACCTCGTTACAGTAGAGCGCGAAGATGTCCTCTTTGGAGAGGCGGCGTTCTAGTGTAAAGGCGATCATCGCTTCGGCGTATTTACGACGTAGCGTGCGCTCCGGCGAGAGATATGTATTTTTGACGAGCTGCTGCGTAATGGTCGAGCCGCCCTGGCCCATACGTTCGTCGCCCGCGTTCCTCAGCAGCGCCCGGCCAATACCGAAGAGGTCTAGGCCGCTATGCTCGAAGAACCGATGATCTTCAATCGAGAGGATCGCGCGCGCCACGACGGGCGGAATTCCCCGGTAGGAAAGCGCCTCGTTCTTAGCGCCTTTCATCGCCGCGTCAATCGTCAGCAGCTCAGGCTCGAGCGTGTAAGAAGCAAGTTGGCCAATCTCGTTCGAAAGGCTACTGATCCGCTCGTGCTTATCAAAGCTCACCAGCACCGCTGAGGAAGCGTCTCCCCCGGTTGTGCGGCGCGGGTGTATCCAGACGGCGCGCGACTGCGTCCTGTAGCTTCCGCTCCAGACATCGCTCGCGCTGCTTTCGATATAACCGGCGCGGCGCAGAAGCCCCACCAAAGCGTCCATCGAGAATGATTGGCCCACCCGAAGCGTGCGCGGCGCGGCGTAGATTCCCGCGCGGCTCGTCAAATAGCCGGAAGCCAGCCGCTCGTCAACCAATTTTGAGTAAGAGATGTAAGAGTAGATGAAAAAAACGAGGGCCGCTCCGAGCGTCATCAGCAAGGAAGCGGCGATTGTGTAGTAAGCGATCTTCTTTTTACGATCTCGTGCGGCGTATGCGCCATGGCGTACTGCCTGCCCGAATTTTTTTACGATGCGCCGGCGTGGCCGTTCGTTGATGGATGTCACTTCGATTACCATGGCTCTCCTTCACGAACGTCCCATCATCGGGCATCCCCCGAACTACTGCTCGATTAGCCTCTACACTTTTGTGTGCTTTACATAAAAGGCTAATCGGCGTCGGATTCTTCCGAATTATCTCGCACTCGCGGACAGCGGCGGCGGGGATGCGCTCTCTATTATCTGAGCGGCGGTGCTCGATCCGTCCACACCGGCCCATTGCGAGATGGCGGCGGTCGAAACGGCGAGCGTTACCAAAAGCATGATGATCGCTGCCAGTTGCGCGAAGCTATTCACCAGTTCTTTCATTTTATGTTTGCTCCCCTTGACTCAGGTTGTTTTAGGAAAAGTTCCTGCTCGTTGTTTAGCAACGTTTATGCCAGCCTTTAACATGACCGCCCCGGCTCGCTACGCCCGCCCGCCATCGTATGCACACACAAGCACTTAAGCCTCTTTACCTAAGCTCAATGGAATCCTTGAAAGACCCGGAAGCGCGCTCCGGCGCATCGCTTTCGTACGAACCTTCGAGGCTCAAGCTTTGGATTTGTGTTCTGAAACGTTGCGGTTTGTGGTTTGAGTTAGCGTAGTGGCGAGAAGCGACGTTTATCTTCCGGGCGCTGCGCGGCCTGGCGGCGTCGAAATTGATACCACCTGGAGGGCGGTTCAGAGGTGGGCTCTATCAGATGCTTGATTCTCTCGATGGTTGAGAGCGCGGCCTGACGACCGGCGGCGATCAATTCCTCTGCGCGTTCCATCTCGTCCCAGCGTATGTGCCCGACCTTGGGCATGATCACCACATCGGAGTCCTGCCATTGATGCATGGCGGCCGTTCGCTGGACGACCATCATCGCCTGCAATATCACGCCGATGGCCGATTGCGGCGGGCCTAAGAATTTCGCCCCCTCGGAATTGACATCAACTGCGATGACTATATCTGCGCCGAGCGAGCGAGCCGCAGCCGTCGGGACGTTGGCGACAAGCCCGCCGTCCACAAGCTGGCGTCCCCGTTCGTCCATTACAGGCACATACCAACCCGGAATAGCGCAACTGGCGCGAATGGCGAATGCGATATCGCCCTCGCCGCTCATCACGACAGCCGCACCGGCGCGCAGGTCTGTGGCGACGGCCGCGAACGGTATCTTCAACTCTTCGAAACGTGTGACGGAAAAGCGCGCGCGAATATATTGTTCCATACGGGCGTTGGATTGGACGCCGAGCCGGGAAAGCGTCGTGCGTCCCATATCGCGCCAGCGAAGGCTGCGAGCGGTCTCCTCGACCTCGTCAAGCGACATCCCTGCGGCCAGCGCGCCGCCGACGAGCGCTCCGGCTGATGTGCCGGCGATGTAGTCAATGGGGATATTGTGCTCAAAGAGTACGCGCAGGACTCCGACATGCGCGATGCCCCGCGCCGCGCCGCCGGAGAGCGCGAGGCCTATGCGAGGCCGCTCAAGCTTGTCAGAATCTTTGCTCCACATAAATCTGTCCCTTAGATGTAGCAAGCACGCGAGTTGGATGTCATGCAGCCTTCTGTGTCATATACCTATGATGGATGGAAGTGGTCTTACCATGGATTCTTGTACAGATTGACGAGCCCCCTGCCCCACTCGACGAGAGGGCGTATGTTCTCAGGGCTCAGTTGAACGTCATCCTGATAGATAAAGAGCTGATCTCCGCCAGCGTCCGTGCTAAAACTATTATTCTGTGTTTCGTAAAAGGAGAGCACTCGCTCACTAAAGACATTGCGAATGTTCTGTTCGTCCTGCCCGCGCAAAAGATAACGCTTGGAGAACTCCGGCCTGTTGGCGAAATCTATATCCTGATAACCGAACGCGCCGAACAGTTTATGAAACACGTTCTCAGGGCGCAAAGAGAAGAGCGGAAGCCGCAGTTTGTTGGATTGAAAGTAGGCGACCGTTAATCTATGCGACTGGCTGTTCTTACCGCTCCCAGTTACATAGGTGTAATCAAAGATGGCCGCTCGCCCCCCGTCCACCGTACCATACATCATGTTCTCTATCTTTCTTGAGTACGCACTGCCCAGCGTGAAAAGATAATAACTGGCGACGTTCGGGATCATCGCGAAATTACCGTCGGGCATAAAGGCCCATCCCATCATCTGCGCCGCCTGCTGCAACAGACGCCTGCGTTCCTCGGCCTTCTTCATGCCCCTGATGATCATCCAGACCACAAATCCGATGAAAAGGACAGGCACGAGGACGACAAATACCGGGATGAGAAGTGGGAAAAGTTGTGGAATTAGTCTGTCCATATATTAACCCCTCAGGTGTGATGTCTTTAAAGATTAAAAGCTCAGGCTCGATCAAACTTGATTCGGCTGACGATTGATCAAATAAAGGGACACTCTAACCAGCCTTAATCTCGGCCAGTCGCACGCTTGACGACCTCGAACTCGAAGCGCAGCTCTTTTCCGCGTAGAATAAAATTTAAATAGAACTCCCAGAATTTTCGGGTAAAACGAAACGAGGGCCAACGCTGATCCAGATTGACCACAAACTCGATTCCGAGCGCGCGCCACAGATTAGCCAGCGAGACATAAGTGCGCAAAGGCTTTAATTCAACATCCGTATAAAAGGGAAAGAGCCTACGATCCTGCATAAAGCAGTTGAAGGAATAACTATTGAAATGGTTGCGATGCGTCGGATCGGTGGGCCAGTCCGGGTTCGAGTAATGCGGCGTGACTAATTGAATACGCCCGCCCGCACGTGTGATCCGGTGCAACTCGGAGACGAAGGCCATCACATCGGGTACGTGCTCGATGACGTGACGGCTGACTATCAGATCAAACTCGTCATCACTGAAAGGATAGGGGAGGATACCAAGATCGTGTATGACATCGGCATCCGTGCGCGGGTTGTAGTCAATGCCGACGGCGTTCGGATACTTGTTAGTCCCACAACCGACATCCAGTATTTTTATCTCTCTCTCCCGTTCGGTTTTCACGACACTTGATGACATCAAATGGATTCGGCCTCTCGTGTGCTGATCAAACAGGACTGAGGATAATGATCTCGGCGTTTTCCCGCGAGCTGTCGAGAAAAGCATCGGTGTCGGATTCGATCTTGCTCTCGGTGAGCGTTTGATTGATTTCGGCGCGGACTTGTTCGAGGGTCGGCGTGATTCTATCAGGATACCGTCGCTTGAAGCGCGGCGCATAGACCTGCGTGTAGTAACTGGCCTCTTCCTGCGGCGTGACGATGGTGAAGGAGCGAAAACGAAAGTTCAGATAATTTTCGATTACCAGGCGACGGCGGATTATCTCCTTAAACTGCTCGTCGTCAACTGACTGGAAGCCGACCGTTCGGAGGCGTTCGACGAAATCCGCGCTCGACGGAAATTGCTTGACGAGATCATTAATCGCCGCCCTGACATCATCGTCGCTCGGAGCAATCGCCGGCAGTTTCTCCGCCTCCTGTAGGATCAGCCGCTGGTTGATCAGCGATTGCAGCGCGTTGTTCAAGTCCTCCGAGCGCGGGTTGCTGATCGGCGTTCCCGGCTGAAGGGCCAACTGCCAGAGCAGATCGGAATAGGTAATCAGGTCAGTGCGCACCCCGCCATTGACGGTCGCCACCATCCTGTCAACTATCTGTTGGGCGCGCGCCTCCTCCGGCGAGGCAGTTGTCGTGTATAGCAGGCAGAACAGGACGAGCATCACCACAGCAGACACCCGCCGCCCCTGGTTTCGACTTTCGTGTCTTCTCTCTTCCGACTGTCGCATAGTGCTTCTCAAACTCGTTTCAAAAAGTCTGCGTAAATCTGAAATGAAGCTGGCCGCGCCTTAATCTGATGATCTGCGGGTCTGTGGCCGCCGGGTCGAGGACGAACTGCGACGGGTTCAACAGATAACCATAATCAATGGCGAGAGCCCCGCCGAGCGGCGTCTTTATCCTCAGCCCAAGTCCGACCGTGTGTGTCCATTCGACTCTCAGATTAGGGTCTTCGCCCGGTTTGATCTCGCGGCCGAAGATGTCGCCGACGCGGCGGAACACGTTGCCCCCATCATAAAACGGCACGACCTGAAAAACCTTTGTCAGCGGCGTGCGCGCTTCCAGGTTGATCACCGCCAGAGCATTTCCGCCGACGGGCACGAGGAATGGATTGAGCGTGACCTGCTCGCCCTTCTGATTGCGGAAGATGCCGCCCGGAATAACGGCGCGCGGTCCAGCCTCTTCATAACCGAAGCCGCGCAGCGTGGTCGAGCCGCCGGAGAAGAATCTCTCGCTGATCGGCAGCGTCCGGTCAATATCATCTATCACACCGTTATCGTTGCGGTCACGCGGATTGAACAGATTAGCGAGCCCAAGAGTGATATTTCCCGCCAGGACTGTGCTGCGCGCTCTCTCTCCAAGTTTGTAGTAGCGACGATAATTCAGCTGGAACTTGTTGAAAGAGAGATTGCCTCCGAGCGCGCGCAGTGCGAGCGAGTAATCCAGCGTCAGGTATTCGCCGCGCGTCGCATCGAACTGGCTGTCCCGCGTGTCGCGCACGAACGTTGCCCCGAGACGCGACAGGCGAATCGCGCGATCCGGTCTGAGGATCGGCGCAATCAGGAGGCTGCTGATATTGAAGAGACGCACATCCTCGTAGTTATAGCGCAGGAAGAGAATGCTGCGCGTATCGCGCGAGAAGCTGCGCTGCGTCTCGGCATTAAAGGTAAAGCGATTGATCGTCGGCTCGCCCGTTCGCTCGCCGAACTCGTCAATCGGCTTGCCTTCCTCATCGAGCCGCTGCACAATGCCGAAGTTTCCGCGATCAATAGTCGAGCGGAAGAAGCGTGTCACGGTCGAGTCGCGTTGATACTGTAGCGAGAGCGCCAGCGGCATGAACTGGCGTGTTTCGCTCGTGCCATACTGGCGAAAGCGCGGGTCGAAATATTCAAAGCGCAGCAGTTGCTGGTTGCGGCTGGCACGAAGGCGCACCGCGCCCTGCCGAAGCTGCCCGAAGAGATTCGAGTTGCGCAGCTCTATAAAACCGAGCGGGCCGTTGTCGGTCGAAAAACCGCCGCCGTAATCGAGTATACGCGGCTTGGTCTCTTCCACGTCTATGATAATGTCGCGCTTGCGGAAGCCGGAGGCTGTCTCGCCCGCGTTCTCTGTGCGAATGATGACCTGCCGAAAAGCATCCGTTGCATACAGCAGTCGCTCGCTCTCGGTCAGACGGTCGGCGCGCAAGACCTCGCCTTGAACCAGCGTGATGGTCTTTAGAATCGCCTCTCTTTTGGTCAGGATGTTGCCGTTGACGAAGATGCGATTGATAAAGACCTTATCGCCCTCATTGCTGATCGTATAGACGAGGCGCACCTGCTCGTCGTCGCCCTTTCGCGGCAGCTCGACGATGGAGAAATCAAGCTGCGCATCAATGTAGCCGTCGCGCGCGTACAGGTTCAAAATACAATCGCCGTCGGCGCGCGCTCCCGTGCGCGAGAAGGGCGCGCCGATAATTGTGCGGAATTGCTCGTGCAGCCGCGCATTCGTATCCGGGTCTTTCGAGCGCAGCCGTTCGCGACATTGAGAAGAGTTTATCTCTTCGCGCAGACGCCCCTCTGTGTAAATCTGATTGCCGCGAATCTCGACGCCGGCGACGCGTGTCAGCGGCCCTTCGGTGACGGCAAAGGTAATAATCAGATTTTCGCCTTCGAGCGAGACGCCCTGACGCGCTTCCACCTCGGCACGCCTGTATCCGAGATCAATCATCCGCGCTCTGATCGTGCGCCTGTCCTCTTCCAGGCGCTCGCGGCTCGTATAACCACGACCGTAGCCCAGGAGCGGAATAAAACCGAGCGCGTTGGCCTTTTGCGTTTTGAGGTCGTCCTCGACATCATCGAACGTGAGTTGATCCGTGCCCGTGATGCGAATGTCTGTGAGCTTGAAACGGCGACCGCGCGTGACATCGTAAACGATATTGACGGTGCTTCCGCTCAGATCAATCGGGTTCAGATTGTCGCACGTTTCAGTCGTGCCGTTCGGTATCCCGTTCGGCGGTTTTGGGTTGATGGTGCAAACTGCTTCGACATCTGCGAAGAACCAGCCGTCCTGCTGCAAGCGATTACGAAGACGACGAGCGCCCTCTTCGATGGCCGAACGGTCTATCGTTCCCTCGCGCTTGACCGGCAGAAGCTCGCGCTGCGTCTTTTCGTCGAGCTTGTACTCCGTCGTCGTCACCAAGACCTTCGGCCCGACGGCTCCCTTCAAGCTGACGCTGACAAGGTTGCTCGCCGAATCCAGTGAGACCTGCGGATCATCCAGTTGCGGCGCGAGGTTGCCCTGTTTGATGATCGCCTGGCGAACGCGGTTAATATCTTCGCCAAGCGCCTCGCGCGTGAACGGCGCTCCCGGCTGAAGATTGAGCGTGGGCCTGACCGCGCCAGCGTCGAAGTCCGTCACGTTGATATTGAAAGCGCCGACGGTTGCTTGCTCGCCCGCAATGATGCGAAAGGTGATAGCAGCGCGCGTTCCCGTAGCGTCCAGTTCCTGTGAATAATCAACTTCGGCGCGATAAAAGCCGCGGTCTCTAAGATAGGCTTGAATCAGATCGGCGTTATTGCGCAAGGTCTGGACGGTAACGCGCGCTCCCGGCTCAAGCGTGTTCAAGCGTGCGCGCAACTCGTCTTCCGAGATGGGTGCGCCCGTTGGCAGCACGCCCAGGTCGAGTTTCACCTCGCCGACTTTTACCTGCCGCCGCACGATGAACGAGAGGCGTAAGGGGCTTCCCGCCCCTCCGACTTCACTTACCTGGACGCGGGCGCAGGCCACTGATCCTTCACGAAACAGCGCCTCTAAGGATTCGCGAATGCGGAGGATCGAATAAGCAGTGTTGGGCGCGACAGTTAGAAGCGACAGAAGCTCCGATTCCACCGCCTGATCGCGCGGGGCTGGAGAGACAACAGAAGCGTGCCCTCGCGTGCCAGTAGTACCTGTTGTCGCCGGCTCGCACGGATTCGACGGATCACGAGCAGGGCCTTCGATGACGATCTGAACGTCGGCAATAGCGCGCCCTTCATACTCGCCGGTCTCAAGGGCGGCGCGCACACCAACGACTGGCGCTGCAATCACAACAGCCGCCAGCATACCGATCAACACAAAGAAGCTAAGCCTCACCCTTGTTCTCTTAAAAGTAATCAGCAGTCAGTAATCAATAGTCAGCTTTCAGCAGATCAGCATTTAACTGACTACTGATTGCTGACTGCTGACTACTGCTCAAAATCTTTTTCTAAAGCGAATCTCGAAACTGAAGTTGTCATTACGCGAACTAAATCCATTGACCGATCCCTGTTCGTAACGCGCGACGAAAGAGAGACGATTCGAGACACGGTATTCGAGCGCCAGCACCTGGTTTTGATCCGAGGTCACGTTGGTCGAGTAAGTAATCGAAAGGTTCTTATTGATCTGGCGTCCGACGGTCAGGCGGGCTGTCGGGCTCGCTCCGCCGCGACCGGCAATGAGCGGATCAATCTCGAAGCGATTAAGGCCGAAGAGCTTGTCGGTCGCACGCCGCGCCGGGGCATTAATCAAAGTATCCGTCAGCAGGCTCGCCGCCGTTCCCAGTCCCGTCTGCGCCAGTGTCGAAGTGCTCGTCTCACCCGACGAAAGGTTGCCCGTCGTGATCAGCGAGACGACATCCGACTGCGGCAAAGAGGGATCGCTTCTGACGGTCGCCTGCGGCTGCGAAAGCGGCCCCGTCAGGCTGACGACCACCGTGTAGCCGCGTATCTCCGACTCAGCCTGAATATTCAGGATCGGGTCGGCGTCTCGGCGCGGGGGAAGGTCAACGAAGGCGCGCGTCAGTTCATAGCGGTCGCTGCGGAAATTAAGCGTGCCGCGCGTGGCCGAGATACGCCCGGAGATGATCGGGTCGTCCATTGGGCCAACGACGCGCAACGAGACGGAGCCGACCGCGTCAGCCAGATTGTTATTGATGACGAGCGCGTCGCGCCCCTCGACGCGCAGGTCAAGCTGCGTGCTGGCGGCAAACCCCTCGCCGCCTCCTTCCGTCAACGAAGCCTCGCGGCGGCTGTTGATCAGGTCAGCCAGCTCAATATCCTCTGTATATTCGGCGCGGCGCAGATTAACCGTGCCGGTAACGATCTGCTCTCGCGTCGAGCCGCTGATGTCCAGTTCGGCGTCGGCTGTCGTCCTGAAGCCCTGCGGGTACGGCACGGTGATATCGTCGCCGCGCACGCTCAAGCGAAACCTTGCGAGCGTGAAGCCTTCGAGCAACGCGCCGCCCGAAGCCGTCACGCGCCCGCCGCCTAAGGTCGCAGTCAGTGAATCTATCGAAGCCTGATTCTGATTGAAGCGGACGAGCCCTTTGACGTTTTGAAGCGTCAGGCGTTCCGTCCCCACGAGCGTCGCAATGGAAGCGCCCGACAAGCTCGCCGTACCCATCAGGCGCGGCTGTTCGTATGTCCCGCCGACGCGCACAGCCGCTTCAGCCGTCCCCGACAGGAAAACGTTAGGAGAGATGCTGTTAAGGACGCGCAGGTTTAACTGGCCGTCAACGGTAAGCGCCTGACGACCGCCGGGCCCGAGCGCCGCTGTGCCGCCGAAGAGGATGTTTGTGCCGGGGCCTGTAAACTGCGTCTTCTCGAAAAAGACCTCTTTGTTGGAGAACTGCACGAGCAGGGGAGAGGTGGCCGCCAGTTGAACATCCTCTATCTGGACGGTGAGGTCTGTGAAATTGGCAGAGCCCTTGAGGCCCGCTAATCCGACAACCTCCTCGCCCTCCTCATTCTCCGTCCGCAGATTTCCCTTCGCGCGCAACGTGCCCGTAGCACGCCCCGTCACCTTGACGTTGGATTGCGGCAGCAAGATAGAGAACAGCGATGTCAGGTCTGCGCCCGTCAGTGTGGTCTCTATAGTCGTCGCCAGATTCCTGTCGCCGAGATCAACCTGTGCGGCGATGACCTGTGGTTGGCCCAGCAAAGCGGTCGTCAAACGCAGATCGAAAATCTTATTCTCCGTTCGACCGACGAGCGCGAGCGTACCCGCAGGACGACCGTTGACGGTCACGTCGCGTCCCTCGCCATCGATGTTGATCTGATAGGTCGAGAAGTCTGAGAATTTGTCCCCTCTGGCTCGGATATTGAGATCAGCCGTCCCGGTCAACTGCGGAAGCGTGCCGACGTTCACGGCGAGAGACTCAAGCCGCTCAAGCCGGACGTTTGTCGCGCGTCCATTAATATCGAAAGCCTCGCTCCGGCGATCAATCGTCCCACTGGCGTTGATGACGCCAGCATTGAGCCGCGCTTCCAGATTCTCAAGTGTAATGATCGAGCCGTTGAAGGTCGCGCGCGCCAATATACTCTCGAACGGCTCGCCCTTGATCGAGCCCTGGCCGACTCGTAAGTCCGCGACGCCGCTCATCGCATCAGGTAATCCCACGACGTTAATGCTCCCGGAAAGATCGCCCTGTAGGTCGCCGGGTGAGAGGAATTCGCTCTGATTGCTCTTTGGCAAAACGGCCAGAAGATTTGCGGCGTTGGCGCGTTCAAGGGTCGCGGTAAGCTCGATATTATTTTCACCGCGACGCGGAGCTTTTAATGTGAACTGTGCGCCGCCGCCGTCTGCTTCTGCCAGACGCCCGTCCGTCAGGTTAATCACCTCGGGCGTGATATTGAGCGCCGTCGAGAGCGAGCCCAACTCGCGCTCCTGCATAAGGAAGCGATCAACGGAAAAGCGTCCGTCAATCGTCGGATCATCCAGCTTGCCGCGCACAGTGCCGTTGAAAGCGAGCCGCCCGCCAAGCTCTATGCCGTAACGGTCGAGTTCTTCGTCCACAGCCGGGAAGATGCCGGAAGCCGTCAGCACGTTCTGTAGTTCTGTCGCATCTGCTGAAGCGAGGTCGAGCCGCAGGTCTGTCTCTTCACGCGCAAACGAGAACTGTCCCGTCGCATTCAACTCGGTCGCTCCCGTGCGCAAGGCAGCCTGCTCAATGCGGAACAATCCACTGTCGGCACGAAGCGCCACCGTGCCGGTAATCGGCGTGCGCCCGCTCGCGTCCGAGCCCGTCTCGGCCTCAAACTGCGCGCGCACATCTCCGGTAGCAGCCTTGATGTTCGTTCCCGGAAACGCGAGATCAACCGTGCCGGTCGCGCGCCCCGACACGGGAACGACGCGGCCTGAGAGCGCAATGAGCCCGCCGATGTCCATGTCGCTGAAGTTTGCATTGACGCGCGAAGTGCCGCCGCGCGCTGAAGTGCTCAACACGGCATTGCCGCTGGCGCGTCCTTTGAAGACTTCTGCTGTAAAATTGTTCAACTGAATTTGATTGTTGGTGGCGACCATTGAGGCGCGCGCCGGGCCTAGATTGAATTGTCCGAGGACGCCGCCGCCGAGGCTCAAGTCCGCGCTCGCGCGATAGCGCCCCGACGGCTCGACAGTAAAGACGGGGCGCGCAAGCCGTACATTCTCCGCGCGGCCATCCGTGAAGGCGACCGTTCCGGCGTTGATGTCGCCTGAACTGCCTTCGATACGGCCGCCGCGAATCGCCAGTCGCACGCCAGCGATGTTAAGACTACCGACCTTCGCATCCGAAGTTGTAATGCCGCCGACCTTCACATTGCTTGCCACGACATTGGTCGTCTCGCCGCGCGTCTCAAAATCAACGCCGGAAGCCTGCACGCCGTTGACGCGCGCTCCCGAAGCCGTAATAGTGCCCGCCTGAAGGCTCGCGGCAGACCCGGCAGTCACGCCGTTTTCAGAGCGCACGCGCAAATCAGTTGCAGCGAGACCGCCGCCCGTCGCATCAGCCGAAGAGAAGCCACTCGCCACAGCACTGCTGGCCGTAGCGGTCAAAGTATCGCCGCGCGATTCGGCACGCACATCGCTCAGGATAAGTCCCGTGATGGTGCGGCCTCCGTTGCGCGCAGCAGCCGCGCGCAGATCGCCGATCCAAGAGAAGTCAGTGCCCGTGCCCATCACTTTGCCCGCGACCTGAACGGCGTTTAATTGAAAATCTCCTGCCGTCAAAAGGTCTGCGACGGCCTTTCCGGTCGCTTCATAATTTTTACCGTCGCCCGAGACGCGCGCGTTCGCCTTCAAAGCCTGGAGGCGAATATTATCTGCGGCCACGGCATCTGAGTTGATCTGACCGTCAAAGGTGTAGCGCGAGCCTTCGCCTGAGACAGTGCCTGAGAGATTGCCAGTACCGCGCAGTGCCGTTTCCGTTTGCAGGATGTCTGAGGTCTGCGTCAGGTCAACCATCGAAGTGACTTCGAGCTGGTAGCGCATCGCGCGCCAGTCCGCAATCGTCCCCTTCAAACGAGCTTCGGCCACGGGCGAGCGCAAAACCAGCTCTTGAATCTCTCCGCGCGCCTGGTTGACGCGCCCCTTTGCCTCTATGTCAATGTTATTGATGGGCCGACCGTCATAGACGAAAGTCGAATTGGAGGCCGAGAGCGTGACGGTGTTCATACGGCTCTCGGCGGGAGCCGCGGGGTCGTCGGGCTGAATAGTGGCGCGAAGATTTCGCGCTTCGCCGGAGAGTTGATGCTGCTCGTCGCCATAGTGGATGATGCCGCTATTGAGTTTGATGTTGGCGGTCGAATACGAAAACAGGATGCGGCGATTCAAATCCTCCGGCGGTACTTTGAGATTGCTAAAGTTCGAGCGCCCGTTTTTATCGAACGTGACCCACAGTTCGAGGCCGTCTATTTCGAGCGATTCGAGATTGATGTTGCGGCGCAGGTTCAAGGAGTAGAGGTCTTCGACGCGGACGGTGGCGAGCATACGATTGATCTTGCCCAGACGCTCACCGGTCTGCGCGTCGTACAGCTCTATGTCAAGCATCTCGACGGTGCGCGGGCCAAAGGCCGTGTGAAATTCTTTGATCTCGGCGCGGATGCCGTACTCGGCGAGCGTGGATTTGATTTGACCGGCGACGTAGCGGTCAACGTAGCCGAGGCGATAGGAGAGTATGCCGATCAGAATAAGTCCGACGATCAGGACGCCAATGGCAATCGTGGCGATAAAGGCGTTGCGGCGCGTCACCCAACGTCTGCGCCAGCCCTGCGGCGTGTCGGGATGATCGGGTTGGTCGGCGTCGCGCTCAGCGATGCGCTCGGCGGCGGGCGGCAAGGGCTCGTCCGTTTCCGATTGAAGCGCAGCGGCGACTTCACTCTTTTTTGTCTCCTCGGGCGATCCGCTCGGCTGCGGAGCATCATCCGGTTTATCAACTGGCATAGAGCATACGCTTGGGCCTTAAAGGTCAGACCCGACCAAAATTGATTGATAATGGGAGAGCCGAAAAGAGTTTCAGGTTTCGAGCAGCGGGATGTCAATTCAACTCCCGCCCCGCACCCGAAAACCAGGCGCGTCACATACGTCGAATCTCGCCGCGCGCGCGCGGCGCGCGGCCACCACCACCACTACTACTACTACTACTATGGCCCGTTGCCGTTTCTTCCTCGGTCGCGGGAGAGCCCAGTGGAACGCTGCCGACGACCTCCAGTTCGAAGCCTTCGAGGGCCGCCACGCGCGGCGGATTATTAGTTAAAAGCATAATGCGGCGCAGTCCCAGTTCGTGAAGAATCTGCGCGCCGACGCCGTAATCGCGGTTCGCGCCGTAACCCGTCTCAAGGCTCGCCTCCGACAGATTGAGGTCTCGCTCCTGCATCAGAGAAAGAGTGCGCAACTGGTGAACGAGGTCGAGCCCGTGCTCGCGCTGCCGCAGGTAGAGCACGACGCCGCGACCCGCGGCCGCAATTTTTTCCAGCGATGTTTGAAGCTGAAAGCCAGTGTCGCCTATCAAAGACCCGAACATGGCGAACGTCACGTTTTCGGTATGGACGCGTACCAGCACCGGCTCGTCCCCAAGGACATCGCCCATCACCATCGCGACATGCACTTCGCCGTTGATAACATTCTCAAATGCGATGGCGCGAAATAGGCCGTACACAGTTGGAAGCTCCGTCTCGGCGGCGCGACGCACGAGCACCTCTTTGCGCATACGGTAGCGAACCAGGTCGGCCACCGAGATGATCTTCAGATCATGGAGGCGTGCAAACTCTTCTAGTTGCTGAAGGCGCGCCATCGTCCCGTCCTCGTTCATTATCTCGCAGACCACGCCCGCCGGATAAAGCCCTGCGATGCGTGCGATGTCCACGCTCGCCTCCGTCTGTCCGGGGCGCATAAGCACGCCGCCTGCGCGCGCGCGCAGAGGGAAGATATGTCCGGGGCGCGCAAGGTCTTGCGGGCGCGTCTTCGGGTCCACGGCCGTCAGGATCGTGGTCGCGCGATCTGAGGCAGAGATGCCGGTCGTCACGCCACGTCGAGCCTCAATCGAGACGGTAAAGGCCGTGCCCAGAAAAGAGGTGTTGTCGGCGACCTGCATCGTCAGGTGCAGCTCGTCGCAGCGCTCCTCTGTGAGCGGCATGCAGATAAGGCCGCGTGCGTGCGTCGCCATAAAGTTGATGATGTCCGGCGTGATCTTCTCCGCCGCGCAGACCAGGTCGCCCTCGTTCTCGCGATCTTCGTCATCAACAATAATGATCATGCGCCCGTCGCGTATATCCGCGGCGGCATCTTCAATAGAGGCAAAAGGCATTAAGCTGTACCCGGCTGATGTTAAGGAGAGTTAAAAATAACAGAGCTATGTTACCCGAAAGCTCCTGTTTTTGCGACTCGTAACTTCCGCTCCGGCACGCATAAGCCTGGCAATAGATGTACCAGAGCGAGGGAAGATAATTATTTGCGGGCGGCTTATCACTGCCCGGCGCAGCATTTACCCGACAGGTGTCAAGCGCATCGGCTTTGCGGGATAAAATCACCCGTGACAAACCCATTAGATCAAAGCAACTGATTCGTCCATGAGCTAGGGCTGCCCGTCATCACTTTACGTCTCTGCTGGAAAGACCTGCCGGTAAGCGACGGCCCAGGCGGCCAATCCGATAGGCATTACTAAAAACGCTCCGACATAACAAAGGAGCATCCCGGCGAATCCGAGCACCATACCCAGCGCCAGCAGGCCCAGCACACCACCCAGATTCGCCATCACAGCCTTGATGCTCGTCCTCACCGCATCGAGCGCCCCTAGTCTTCGATCAACGATCAAAGGATAAGTAAAGATAAACAGCGCGCCGATCAGACTGGCGATCAAAACCACGCCCACTATCACCACAAACATCACGATAAATAGCGGATAAAGCTCGGAAGGATCAATGGGCGCGCCGCGTCGCCCCCCGCCCGGCCTGTTCATCTTGTTCATAAAGAGAACGAAAAAGATGATATAGACGGGCAACAGCAACAGCATGACGGGGACGACCTGAATGAGCGTCGCGATCAAGCTTTGAACGAAATAGTCGAAGCCTTTGAAGAGCAGTTCGAAGCTGACACGCTCGCCGCGAATACGTGCGAACATGCACAGGTAGATGCCGCACATCATTGGCCCAAGGAGAATCGCCATCGGGCCAAAGCTTCCGATCAGTATGCCGACCGCCGTAATGCCAAGAAACAGCCAGTACTGACCTTTAATCAAGTTCCAACCGCCGCGAAGGCATTCAAGGGGTTTGACCGCACCTCTGTTGTACGTTACGGGAATTGCGCTCAAGAGCAATCGTCCTTCCTGCGAGGGGTTTAAACTACTTGTAGCCCAGATCGGCTAGCTTCTCAAGGTTAAGCCCGGACGGCCTACTTTCCTGATCCTGTCTGGAGACTGTAAGGATGCGTTCGACGTACTTGGCGATGATGTCCGCTTCCAGATTTACTTCGTCGTTCGCTCTCAGGTGAGAAAGGTTCGTGACTTCCCATGTCTTCGGAATGACGGCGATCTCGAAATACTCGTCCGCGAGCGCGGCCACCGTCAAACTGATGCCTTCGACCGAGACCGAACCCTTGAAGACGAGATAACGCGCTAACTCTTTTGGGTAGCCGATGCGTATCGTCCACGAGCCGCCATGCTCTTCGGCGTGAAGGAATCTTCCACGCCCGTCAACGTGGCCCTGCACGATATGGCCGCCGAGCCGCGTCGAAGGAGTGACGGCGCGTTCGAGATTAACAGGTAAACCGGCGCGTAATCTTCCAAGCGTCGAGCGTTGCAGCGTCTCGCGCGAGCCGTCGGCGGCAAAGGAATCCGTGCGTACATCAATCGCCGTCAGGCACACGCCGTTGATCGCGATGGAGTCGCCCTCCTGCGCGTCCGCTGTCACAGTGCGCGCTTCGATAACGAGCCGCGCGCCCTCGCCCCTGCGTTTAATGCTCCGTACACGTCCGAGTTCTTCGATGATTCCCGTAAACATAAATTTTCAGCGCGTAAGCCACCGCCAGAGATAAAGCATTAGAACAATGAGGAGGCTGAGAACGGGAAACGCAACCTCAAAGAGCATGGTGAAGATGGCCTCACGCTTGAAGAATGACTTTGTCAGTCTCATGCTTGCCCGCTCTTTCGATTTACCTGTTCGCCGAGTCCGATTCGGCGGGTTGTTTTCCCTGAGCAATCTCGCCCTCGCGTATGATCTCTATCATGCGCTCGAAGACATCTTCAATCGAAAGCTCCGTGGAATCTATGACGACAGCATCTTCGGCGATGGCGAGCGGAGAGTCTTCGCGTGTCGAATCGCGCTGGTCGCGCGTGTTGATGTCGGCGAGAGTTTCTTCAAAAGTTATGTCGCGCTCTTTCAGACGATCCTCATCGTAGCGGCGCGTGGCGCGCGCTTCGGGCGCAGCAGTCAGGAAAAATTTGATGTCGGCGTTGGGGAAAACGACCGTGCCGATGTCGCGCCCGTCAAGGACAACATGACCGCGCGCTCCCATCTCGCGCTGGCGACTGACGAGGGCGCGCCGCACTTCCGGGATAACAGAGATGACGGATGCCGCGTGGCTGATCTCCTCCGTGCGAATCTTCTCCGAGATGTCGCGGCCATCGAGCGTGACCTGCAACGAATCCGGATCGCCCGCGAGATTGATACGGGCGCTCTCGGCCACGCGCGCGACCGCCCGCGCGTCCGCCATGCTCACGCCGGACTCTGTGACGGCCTGGGCGACCGCCCGGTACATTGCGCCCGTGTCAATGTAGAGCAGATTCAGCTCGCGCGCGATCATGCGGCCGAGCGTTGACTTGCCTGCCCCCGATGGGCCGTCAATAGCGATGATCATTGGTCTGGTCATAAAAAAAAGTGTTCAGTAGTCAGAAATCAGTTCTCAGCTCAAAGCGTTAGCTGATTTCTGATTGCCGAGAATGACACGTATCTCTCTGAGCGCGGTTTCAATATCTTCGCTTGAGACATCGTAATGCGTCACCATACGAATGGACGGGCCGAAGCCGGAGGCAAGCACGCCGCGTTCCTGTAGGCGGGCGCAAATCTCATCTGCCGTGCGCCCCGTACCCGACACGTCGAAAATAATGATATTGGTCGCGACTTTTTCAGGATCGATTCCCACGCCCGGCAGCTCCGCTAATCCTTCGGCTAGGCGACGGGCGTTCAAATGATCTTCGTGCAGGCGCTTTGGCGTCTCTTCGAGCGCGACGAGCGCGGCCGCAGCCAGCACTCCTGCCTGCCGCATTCCTCCACCCAAAAGTTTTCGCCAGCGACGCGCCTCAGCGATAAAGTCTCGCGAGCCCAGCAGCATCGAGCCGACGGGTGCGCCCAGTCCCTTGGACAGACAGAACATCACGGAATCAACAGGGCGCGCAAGGTCTGCGACGCTCTCAGAAAGTGCAACCGAAGCGTTAAAGATGCGCGCGCCGTCCAGGTGAACCGCAAGACCTAGATTGTGAGCGCGCGTAGCTATCTCTTCGGTGCGGGCGCGCGAAAGAAGTGTGCCGCCCGCCAGGTTGTGCGAGTTTTCGAGCGCGATGAGCGCGGTCGGCGCAACGTAATAAGCGCCGCCGACGTGAATCGCCGATTCGATGTCTTCCCACGCAAGAATCCCGCTTCCGTCGCTGCTTCTAACGGGACGCGCGAGCGTGCCGGAGATAGCCGCCATCGCCGCCATCTCGAAATTGAAGATATGCCCGCGTTCTTCGATGACCACTTCGGTGCCGGGGCGCGTGTGCAGCTTGATGGCAATCTGGTTTCCCATCGAGCCCGTCGGGACGAAGAGCGCGGCATCCTTCTCAAAAATCTCGGCTGCACGCTCCTGCAAACGATTAATGGTCGGGTCTTCACCATAGACATCGTCGCCGACATCTGCTTCCGCCATCGCGCGCCGCATCGCGGGCGTCGGCCTTGTGACGGTATCGCTACGAAGATCAATCATTTTTTAGTAATCAGTAATCAGTTTTCAGTAGTCAGTAAAAGCAAAGGGCCGATATCTGATTACTCTTTCAGATAAAAGCGGCAAAGACCTCGTTGGAGAGCAGCGCGCCATGTGGGGTTAATCTCATCAGGTCATCCTCCAAAGAGATCAATCCGGCATCTTGAAGACGCATGAAGTCGGCGGCGTGGTTATCGCGCAAGTCCGTGCCGAAGCGAGCGCGGTACTCCCTCAGGCTGATGCCGCGCTGTAGTAAACGCAGGCCCAGAAAGACCGCCTCGGACTGCACCTCGCGCTCATCAAGCACGGTTGTTTCGACGACAGGCGTTTTCCCCGCCTCGACCAGTTCTGTGTAGCGAGCCGCGTCGCGCTCGTTGGCCCAACGACGGCGCTCCCCATTATATGAATGCGCCGAGCAACCGAAGCCATAGACGGGCTCTCCCGTCCAGTACTTACTATTATGGCGGGACTCGTAGCCTGGCAAACAGAGATTTGAAATCTCGTAATGCTCGTAACCTGAGGCTTGCGCCTTCTCAACCATCAGTTCGTACATCAACGCCGCCAGGTCATCATCAGGACGGGGTTCAGCGCCGCGCCCGATCTGTTCGGCGAGCGGGGTTCCTTCGTGAACCTCCAGCAGATAGAGCGAAAGGTGTTGGGGACGAAGCGCGAGCGCCTCATTCAGATTGCGCGACCAGGCATCGAGCGTCTGCGCGGGTAGGCCCGCGATAAGATCGAAACTGATGTTGTCGTACCCGGCCAGTCGCAGGTCGGCGATGGTACGCCTGACATCTGCGGCGGTGTGCTGGCGGCCCAGGCGACGAAGCTCGCGGTCGTCAAAGGTCTGCGCGCCGAAGCTCGCGCGGTTGATGCCCAGACTGCGAAACTCATCGAGCGTCGCGAGAGTGACGGTTCCCGGATTCATCTCCATCGTGACTTCCGCATCCATCGTAACGCTGAAACGCTCTTTCACGGCTTCGAGAAGTTGCGCCGCCTGCGCCGGAGTGAGTAGCGAAGGCGTGCCTCCACCGAGATAAATCGTGTCAATCTCTGCGGCGGGCACGCTCCATTCGCGAAACGCATCTATTTCCGACACGACCGCGTTGACGTAACGCGCCGCCAGCCCGCCATCATATGCTCCGGTAGCGAAATCGCAATAGGAACAACGTGAACGACAAAAGGGAATGTGAATGTAGATGCCTGCGCGCGTCATGACGAAATAAAATTATAGCACGCAAGGGAGCGGCAGGCTTTGCGTGGTGGAAGCGCAAAGCTTTTCGCCATCCTGTCGGAAAACATTTATGACAATTTTTGTACGGTTGCGTACAACGGAATTGAGCCCGACCGATCTAAAATGCGCGAGCCCTAAATCTAAAACGCGCATGAAGCAAGCTAACTCGACTTTCGCTACGAAAGCGAGGTTACTTTCCCCCACGCCCTGAAGTCTCAGACAGCAGAATAAGATTTCGACTGCTCGTTTTACCGGAATACTGGCACGCAGTCTCATACTCGCCAGAGTTCATGTACGCTTTTATCTCGACCGTGTATGACTTTATTTGTTGGAAGGCAATCAATACTCACAGGCTCTTAAAGGTTTGCTGATTGTTTGCATGACTCAATGTAGATGTGCGAGCGGCACGCCGCTTGAATCTGGATTGAGCCAGCCTATTATGACGTATGAGCATGCTACGACACGCGCAACATGATCTGCGTCTTCGTTGATCAACGTAATACCTAACCCAACAAAGGGGGAACTATCAGATGGACGAGAAAAAGTTGATGGATGATGCTCAGGGCGGCGGCGGTAGTGGCGGCGGTTCCGGCTCCGGCGGCGGAAGCGGTTCCGGCGGTGGTTCCGGTTCCGGTGGAGGCTCCGGCAGCGGCGGCTCGGGTGGTTCTGGCGGCGGCGGTTCAAGCTCCGGCGGCGGCTCTGGCTCCGGTGGTGGTTCCGGCTCCGGTGGCGGAAGCGGTTCCGGGGGTTCTGGCGGCGGCGGCGGCGGGAAAAGTGGCGGTGGCGGACGCGGCGGTGATGATGATTATGAAGGAGGCTCGGGCGGAGGGGGCAAAGGTGGCTCCGGCGGCG
>JBKKAL010000119.1:0-8400 GCA_046714695.1 Pyrinomonadaceae bacterium | reverse complement strand
AACCGCGAGCTTGTTATTGATACTGTCGCCACCACATTTACCGGCGCAAATCTTTTAACTGTCGGCACAAGTCAGGCAGAGCTATGGAATGGCAAAAACGATTCCGATTGTGATGGCGGCGCGGGCGAGCCTGATTTGACCAACAATTCAATTGGCGCTGGAAGTTTAGAAGCAGGCGCTGCTCCATCCGTCCCAATGACCTGGGACGCATCGGCTAATAATGCGAATTGGGCCATCGGCGCAATCTCGCTCATACCTCTCGCTCCAACCGCAGTCGAGCTTACTTCCTTTGAAGCGCTGCAAGGCGAAGGCGGTACGTTGCTACAGTGGGAAACGGGCTTCGAGGTGGATAATCTCGGGTTCAATCTTTACCGCGAAGTGAAAGGCAAACGCAGCCGCGTTAATCCTTCGATCATCGGCGGCTCGGCGCTCCTCGTAGGACAGGGAACTTCACTGACCGCCGGACGCTCATACACTTGGATGGACACGAAGGGATCGGCAGATGCGCAATACTATCTGGAGGAGATTGATCTCGACGGCACGCGCAACGTTCACGGCCCACGCTCTGCTGTTAAGGGAGACGCGAAGGGCGCTTCAACAAAGCAAAGAGCGCTTTTGCTCTCGCAGATGAGCGAGGCCGGTAATAGCGCGGCTCAGAGCGTCTTTATGGGTCAGGCGATTCAATCTCCGATAATTTGCGAGGGATGCGTAGGGAATCCGAATCCGCCTAAAATGCAGAAGATTTTAGCGAATGGGGCGGCGGCGAAAATCTCTATCAGCAAAAGCGGTTGGTATCGCGTCGGGTGGCCGGAACTGGCAGCAGCAGGACTCGACTCAACGCCAAAAGCAAGCAACCTGCAACTATACGCAAACGGCGTAGAGCAGGCCATACGCGTCAGCCGCGAGAGCGGGCAGATGGGCGCAGGCGATTACATAGAGTTTTACGGCACGGGTTTGGACAGAGCTTCGACCGATACGCAAGTTTACTGGCTCATCGTCGGCACGCGCGCCGGACGACGCATACCTTTTCACAAACTGAACACTTCATCCAACCTTTCCGCTTTGACATCTACCACAAACATGTCCGTCTCGCCGTCAAACTCTTCAGGCGGCAGCCCGGTAAGCGGGAATCAGAGCGTCGGGCCGAGAAATACCATCTGGGGCGTGCCCTTATTTATCATTCTACCCAAACGCGAGGAGAGCGTTTCGCCAGTCAACAGCACGCGGGCTGAAACACCCGGCGCGATTGCCGCCAAACCGGAGGTGATAACTCAAACCCCCGCGCAGGAGAAGCGTCGGACGCGTAAACTTCGCAGCAAGAGGCGTCCCGGACAAGCAGCAAGAGAAGTGCGCCACCACGCGCACGCGATGGCTCCCGCCTCGCAAAGTTTCCCTTACACGCTTGAGCGTAAGGAAAGAACTCTCTACTTTTCGTCCCTGCAAAACGGCGGGGTGGAAAACTTCTTCGGGCCTATTGTTTATAACACCCCTGTCACGCAGGCACTGAATGTTCAGCACCTGCACAGTCCCGGCCCAGATGCCGTGCTCGAAATAGCCTTGCAGGGAGCGACGACCGCGGCGCACCAGGTAAAGGTTATCTTTAACGATGTCGAGATCGGCACGTTGAACTACTTATCGCAGGCGCGTCATGTTGCCAGTCTCTCGATCTCAAATTCTTTATTGCGCGAGGGTGACAACTCTCTCAAGCTTGTCACGACCGACGGTGAATCGGACGTAAGCCTGCTCGATTACGTTCGCTTAACTTACCCGCATCTGTATGTCGCGGACAAAGACTCTCTGCGCTTCACCATGTCACAGGCAGATCGTGTGAGCATCAGCGGGTTTACAAATAGCAATGTACGCGTCCTGGATATTACAGACACGGAATCGGTCGAGGAAATCCAGCCGGAAATAACCGCGCAGGGAGGAACCTTCAGCGCGGCGATCTCTGTGCAGGGAAGCGTGGCGGGCAGGGAAGTAAGAACGATGCTCGCTTTCGTTGATCGAGGCGGCGCACGCCCGGACGCGATCAGCGCCAATCAGCCCTCTAATTGGAACGCAAGCAAACAAAGCGCGAATTTCGTCATTATCACACACCCGGACTTCCGCAACGCTGTCGCCCCGCTTGCCGAACTCAGACGCAAGCAGGGTATGACAGTAGCCGTCGTGAACGTAGATGACCTCTACGACGAATTCAGTTACGGCGCGCACGACCCGCAGGCGATACGAGACTTTCTCTCGTCGGCGAAAAGCTCCTGGAGAAAATCGCCCCGCTACGTTTTGCTCGTCGGAGACGCCAGCTTTGACCCACGTAATTACCTTGGGCTCGGTAAAACGGATTACCTCCCGACGCATCTTGTAGATACCGCGTACATGGAGACCGCCTCAGACGACTGGCTGGCTGATTTTAATGGAGACGGCGTACCTGACATGGCTGTAGGCCGCTTGCCTGTGAGGACTGCGGCGCAGGCACAGGCGATAATCTCCAAAATCGTCGGCTACACGCAGGCCGGAGCGCCGCAGACGGCATTGTTCGTCGCAGATAAAAGAGGCAGCGACGGATACGATTTCGAGGCCGCGAGCCATGATGCGCAAACGCTCCTGCCATCCTCCATCAGCGTCCAAACCATCAACAGGGGTGATCAGGCGGTTGACTCCGTACGCAGTCAGATAATCCAGGGGATCAACCAGAGCCCGCTGCTTGTCAATTACATGGGGCACGGTACGATAGGAGCATGGACAGGCGCAGGGTTATTCGGAACTGCGGACGCGGCGAGCCTGACAAATGCGAGCCATCCATCTCTCTTCGTGATGATGACCTGCCTGAACGGTTTCTACCATGATCCGAGCCAGGATAGTCTGGCCGAAGCGCTGCTCTATGCGGAGCAGGGCGGCGCGGTCGCCGTGTGGGCCTCATCCGGCCTGACGGAACCAACCGGGCAAGCGTTAATGAATAAGGGACTGATGAGCAATCTCTTCGCCAACGAACAATCACGCATCGGTGATATCCTTATCAAGGCAAAGGGTTCAACATCCGACAGGGATATTCGCACTACCTGGATCTTCTTCGGCGATCCAACAATGACGATGAGATAAAAGGGGCTTTAGGAAAAACGCCCGATCTCAAGCCGAGTTGGTTGTCCTGACTGCGAATCTCACTGATCAAAGAGGGGATTTCTAAAAATAAACGTGGGCTCTGCGCAGAGCCCACGTTTAATGCTACTTGTTGGAAAATTTAATTCTTAAGTAAGGATAAGTAAAATTAGCGGATTACCCGAACATCACGCTCGCTGATGATTTTCCACCCCTCATCGGTTTTCATCCATCGCAGCTCCTGTACGACCTCACCGGTGCTCGGCTGCGCGCCTTTGAAATCCCAGCTCTTCTGAAAACGCATGGCGGCTGTGCGTCCATCACCTGCGATGTTGATCTCCGGCTCGCCCGCGCGCACATCAATCGAGGTCAGTTGCGAAAGAAGACGCGCTTTCTCTGCCCGCACGCTCTGGCTCGAAGCATTACGCTGTAGATAAAAGACCTCAAGCGTCGGCGCATAAAAAGCCATCTGTCTCTCAACGTCGCGGGCATTGGTGGCAGCGACCCATCCCTCGAGCGATGAGCGCAGCTCTTGCCGGGCATCGCTTGAAACTCCAACGGGACTTGGAGGGGGGCTTGCGTCCGTACGCGTTGCAGGCGGAGCATCCTGAGTAGGCGATTGGGAAGAGGGCGAGGTGCGACGCATGGCCAAGAGGGCGCTGATAATAAAGGCCAGCACAAAAAGCGTTGCGGCAATCGCCGCATAGTAATACCAGACGGGACGGGTACGACGCCCAACCGGGGCCAAAGCACTTTTGATCTCTGTGACAGTCTCAGTCTTTTGCTTCTTTGACTCATTGCCCGTCTCAATCAAAGGCGCTTGAGTCGTCGCGGCGCTGGCATGGTCTAAAACAACTTCAGCGGAAGAGTGTTCCGCATAAGCTTCTATGGACAGCGGATCATTCTGTTGAGGCGGGGAAGGCGTATGTTCAATCGTCGGCTCGCCCGTGCGGCTGGTATGCTTTTCTAGGATGAAGGAGCTATGAGTCTCTGGCTTTGAGCCATGTCCGGATGTGCGCGGATCACGCGGCGAAGCAGCAATACCCATGCCCGCGTCCGATAACGCCTGTGGGGTGTGTGGCGGATTCAATTTAGATAAATTAGTCGAGTTTTGGGATGGCACCTCATGCTCAAAGGGTTTGAGTTGCTGGCACAGTTCGGTGGCGGACTGCGGGCGGGCGGAGGGCTCCTTGGCTAGAATCTGCATGAGGATTTGTTCAAGCTCTAACGGTAAATCATCGCGAAATTCTTTGAGAGCAGGGGGCTGCTGCTGTATATGTTTGAGGGCGATGGCTGTGGCCGTCGGCGCATCGAAAGGCGGATGACCCGTCAACATCTCGTAAAGAATCACTCCCAGGCTATAGAGATCCGAGCGGGCGTCTGCGCCATGCCCTGAGCATTGCTCTGGCGACATATAGCGCGGCGTGCCGATCATTGATCCCGTCGCAGTCAGTGTCCCTCCGCTGCCGGTGGTATGCTCCTTCAGTTTGGCGACTCCGAAGTCAACTACCTTAGCCTGCAAACGGTTCTGGTAATCTCGCTGAAGAACTATGTTCGATGGTTTCAAGTCGCGGTGGACGATTCCGTTGGCATGCGCCGCATCAATGCCATCGCAGACTTGCAGCGCGATGTGAACTGAGTCTGAGATGGAAAGCGCCCCCGTCGTGTTCATGTACTCGCGCAGGGTTTGCCCATCTATCAACTCCATAATGATATAGGAACCGCCCTCCGGCAACGATCCGTAATCGTATGTATCGGCGATGTTGGGATGATTCAGACGGGCGGCGGCGCGTGCTTCTCTGCGAAACCGCTCCAGCGCATCCGCATCGGAGGTAAAGTCAGGAAGTAAAAGTTTGATCGCGATGGCGCGATCCAGATCAACATGCGTCCCTGCATAGACCGCGCCCACACCGCCGCGCCCCAGCAGACGATCTAGACGATATTTCTCAGCGATGATGCGAGAACCCGGACGCGAATGGACCAACCCCGTTTGATCCTCGGAGCAAATAGACTCCGCGTCTTCGTAACATCGCTGGCAAATTGGACAAAGCTTCATTGGCTCCCGGCGTCCAGTAAAAAAGTTAACTGCGCAGGCGCGTCAACCAAAAGCTTGATGTGAAAAGTCGAGCCTGTGACGGGGAACTTGAGCCGCCGTCTTTGTCTCAACCGAAGAAAACTTCGGCGACTCGGTAAATCTCTTCGTCCAGCCTTTTTATATCACGCACCGCTTCCGACAGAGGAAAACTGATGATCTGGTTGGCGCTCAGTGCGGCCATATATCCCCACTGCCGCTCCAACACCATCTCATATGCCTTGACTCCAAAGCGTGTGGCGAGCACCCGGTCGAAAGGCGAAGGCGAGCCGCCGCGCTGAACATAGCCGAGCTTAGTGACGCGTGTTTCAATACCAGTGGTACGTTCGATCTCGTGCGCGAGGACAGTCCCGATGCCTCCCAAACGATCATGACGGAAAATCTGATTGCTGATTTCGCTGTTGAGAAAATCCTCATCAGGATGAGGATGTGCGTCTTCGGCGACGACAACAATAGAGAAGGCGCGACCCTGCTGGAGACGATGTTGTAACAGACCGCAGACATGTGAAAGTTTAAAAGGGTGTTCGGGGACGAGAACCACGTCGGCTCCACCGGCGATCCCTCCGTAGGCGGCGATCCAGCCCGTGTGCCGTCCCATCACTTCGACGACCATCACCCGGTGGTGTGATTCGGCGGTCGAATGCAGGCGATCAACCGCGTCCGTCACAATGCCGACCGCAGTATCAAATCCGAAGGTGAAATCCGTACCGAGAATATCGTTGTCAATGGTCTTGGGAATGCCTACGACAGGATAGTTGTATTCGCGCCAGAGATCGAGCGCCGCGGAGAGCGAGCCTTCGCCGCCAACGACGACGAGGGCGCTTAAGGCGTATTTGCGCGAGTTTTCAAGTATGCTTTTGAATGTTTCTTGATCCTGTAGGGGATTAAAGCGCGAGGTGCCAAGGATTGTTCCCCCGCGCGGCAGTATGCCGGTCACCGAGTCGCGGGTTAGCGGTTCGACATCGCCTTCGACAAGACCACGCCAGCCATTTTTTATGCCAAGCACCTCAGTGCCATCCGAAGATGCGCGGCGTACTACTGCGCGGATGACTGCGTTAAGACCGGGACAATCGCCACCTGCCGTTAAAATCCCTATGCGCTGGCTCATACTTCTAAATGGACGCTCTCGCCGCCGTCGGCAAAAAGGAATGAGGTTTTCAAGAAGCAAACGCGTGACGATGGCTCTCGCGCCTTCGTCCAAAGGGAGTGGTTCAACCACACATACGAAACCTGATTATTGCGTTTGCTTGAAAACACATCCTATAATCGCGCGGCCAGCCGCAGCCTGTCAAATGAGATATCGGAAGAGACAGCAACGGGCGGCCCCCGTTGGGGTGCGGCATCAAACTTTGTGCAGCGAAAAAACGAGCCACTTATCCTGAGCCTTGAGACGACGACGCGGGCGGTCAGTATAGCCTTGACGCGCGGCGAGCGTATTCTCTCGACACGCACGGGAGAAACGCAGTCCAACCACTCCACTGACCTGCTCTCCAACGTGAGAGGCGTTTTGAAGGAGGCGGGTTGTGTAATAAAAGATATAGATCTCTTCGCAATCACTTCTGGTCCCGGAAGTTTTACGGGATTGCGCATCGGAATAGCGACGGTAAAATCTTTTGCGGCTACACTGGACAGACCGGTCATCGGCGTGCCGACGCTTTACGCCATCGCGCTCTCCGCGGGTGTATCTGCCTGCACCCTGGCATTGCTGCCAGCCGGACGCGGCGAGGTCTTCGGACAACTGCTCGCCATCGAACTGGACGGCCAAATCCGCCCGCTCACAGAGCCCGTGCATCTGCCTCCGCACAGACTGTTGGAGAGCCTTGATCTCAGGCGGGATTTGAAACTGGCGGGCGAAGGCGTCAAAGTGTACGCTGAACTCATTTCCAGGTATGCCCTTCAAGCCGGAGTTTCTATGACGGTAGAAGGGAAAGATTCCCGGCCTGTCGAAAGCGATGAAAACAAATGGGTGCTCGCGCGCTCGAATGAAAATCTGGCCGTACACGTCGCAAGTCATGCGCGGCGGCTTTTCCGGAAGGGGGACATGGGAAGCCCGGAGGATTTGCGTGCCATCTATGTGCGGCCGTCGGATGCGGAATTAAACGAACAATGTCGAGAACAGAACAAACGCGCAGGGTAATCACACAAGACATCTTCGTCGCAGTGATGACGGAGCACGACCTGCTGGAAGTGGTCGAGATAGAGGAGACATGCGGCTTGAGTCGCTGGGGCTGGGAGGCCTATCACCACGAGATAGCTGAGGGGCGCGGAGCGTTGATGCTGGTTGCGCGCTCAAGTCAAACGTCACTTGAAAAGCCCGACGCCACGGCGGACATCGTAGGCTTCATCGCCGCGCGTTTCACAGGCGATGAGGTGCATATCAACAACGTGGCGGTGCGCCATGGGTTTCGCCTGCGCGGGGTCGGGGCAAGGCTTCTGGGGAGCGTGTTGAAAGAAGGAGCGCGAATGGGAGCGCGAAGGGCTATCCTTGAAGTACGAGCGGCCAACTCGGCGGCGCAGGCGCTTTATACGCGGGAAGGATTTCGAGTGGTAGGGCTGCGAAAAGGCTATTATACTGAGCCGCCGGAGGATGCGCTGGTGATGAGCGCCTCGATCTAAATCCTAGCCTTGATCTGGCCGTGTATTTTGCGTTAACATTTTGCCATTCCAGATAAAAGCGATGAATGATCATCGCCCAGAATTTTTACCGACCCAGCATCTGAAAGGAGCTTCCCTGATATGGAAATGACCAACACGGACGGCTTGAAAGAACAATTGATGACGACCGACCCTGAGTTTCGTGAACTGGCGCGCGAACATGGTCGTTACGAAGCGCGCCTCAGCGAGTTGTCCGCTCTTACCTATCCGAGCGATGAAGAGCAGTTGGAAGAGATTACCCTCAAGAAAAAGAAACTGGCCATCAAAGATCAGATGCATTCGATTATGCTTCAATACCAGCGAAACAGTGGGGTCGCGCACTAAGGGCACGTAACCGTTACACTCTGTGCCGCACATCCCGCAAAACTGAATGACTTGAGATGGGGCGCCAACGTTACCTTGTGCGCCCCTGTTTTTATTAAAGGACACAGGGTTAAACGATTGAGCATTAAGAGTACGGGATCAAATATAAAGGGTAGTGACGAAGAAAAGGATTCTACGTGGCAAGAGAAGGTCTTCCATACATATTAATTCCAGCGCTGCTGGCGCTCGTACCACTC
>JBKKAL010000118.1:0-5601 GCA_046714695.1 Pyrinomonadaceae bacterium | reverse complement strand
TGACGGTATTGGTCAGGTAACAGTCTTCGCGTTTGAGACCGATGCTTGAGAGGATACGCTCAAGCATCTGGCCCGCCGGGCCCATAAAGGGACGGCCTGAATCTATATCGGGAGGGCCTGGCGATTCGCCCACGACCGCCGCGCGCGCGCCCCTTCCGCCTTCGCCAAAGATAAAGATACGCCCGGAGAATTGCGGCATTAACTGCGCGCGTCTGAGCAGCTCGGCGTTGATCTCGTCAAGCGTTTCGTTCGCCTCGGGCGGCGTCTCGTCTTGAAAAAGAGAGGACTGCATATGAACAGTGACGAGTAATTGTTGGCAAGTTAAAGGCAAGTGTCCGGCTTATCACTCGTCACTTTTCACTCGTCAATGTATTCAAGTAGTCGCGCACCTTTTTCATGTCTTCCCATGCCTCGCGTTTCTTCGACGGGTCGCGCAGAAGATAAGCCGGGTGAAAGGTGGGCATGACTTTGATGCCGCGATAGTCCTGGAACTGGCCGCGCAGTTTGGTGATGCCCTCTTTGGCGTTGAGCAGGTTTTTCATCGCTGTGTTGCCGAGCACGACAATCACATCCGGCCGCACGACATCAATCTCGCGCAGGAGAAAGGGCTTGCAGGTGGCCGCTTCCGATGGCGTCGGCGTGCGGTTCTGCGGCGGGCGGCAACGATTGACGTTGCCGATCATGATGTCCTCGCGCTTGAGGCCGATGGCCTCTATGATCTTGTTGAGCAGTTGACCCGCGCGACCGACGAAGGGACGCCCCGATGCGTCCTCATCTGCGCCGGGCGCTTCGCCGATAAACATCAGGCGGGCTTTGCGGTTGCCCTCGCTATTGACAATGCGCGTTCGGCTCTCACACAGGGGGCAGCGCATGCATTCGCCAATATCATTCCAGATGTCTTCGAGCGTCTCATTGGAGGAACGCGGCAGGCTCTCGTCATCTTGCGGCGTAACGACGCCGAAGAGAGTCTCCTGCGGCGGCGGAGGCTGCGGGTCAGGATATTTTTTCTTTTTAGGCATATCCGTTTGTTCTGATGCGTGTTGTGAGAGCTCTTGTTCAGCGACGTTGTGATTAACTTTTGCCGGTGGCGGCTGGCCCGTTTCCGCCGAACTCTGCGGGTCAATCCGTGCCGCTGCGTCGGCATTGCGCCTTAAGGCCGCCAGATTCTCCGGCGAAGTAGTAGTGATAGCTTCTCGCGCGGGCTTCTCGCTGTGGAGCGCGGAAGCGGCCGTCATTTGTACAGTGTTTGTCCGATCCTCTATCCCTTCCACGCCCAGCTCGCGAAGGTATGAAGCATACTCAACTGTTTCCTCGACCAGCGCGAGCAATTCTTTCACATCCGATTCCGCCATAACATCCGACGAGCTACAGGCGACGCGCGAAAAATCGTTATTTCATCTGTTCCTGTAAGCGCGCGCCTGATTCTTTATCTACTCCCTTTCCCCCTCCATTCTCTTCGCCCGCAGCACGCTCGCGCTGGATACGAAGACGCACGATCTGATCGAGGATCTGATGCGCCGCTTCCAGCTTGGACATCAGAGGCATTTCGATGGGCTTGTCGCCGCCATCGCGCGCGATGAGCGTAATCACATTGGTGTTGGTATCAAAGCCCGCGCCCTCGCGCGTAATGTCGTTGGCGACGACCATATCAAGATTTTTACGCTGGAGTTTCTCGCGCGCGTGCCGCAGGACATCATCCGTCTCCGCAGCGAAACCGACGACTATAAGCCCCTTGCGACGGGACGCCGCGACCTCTGCGAGAATGTCAGGCGTCGGCTCAAGTGTGAGCGTCAGGTTTTCGTCCGTTTTCTTAATTTTGCCGGGGGCACGTTTTACGGGGCGGTAATCGGAGACGGCGGCGGCGGCGATAAACAGTGTTGCCTGCGGCATCTCCTTGATCACGGCGGCGCGCATCTCTTCAGCGGAGATTGCCCGTATGAGACGGACGCCTCCGGGCGGTTGCGCAGTAGTTGAGCCTGCGACGACCGTCACTTCAGCGCCGCGCCCGCGCGACGCTTCAGCCAGAGCGAAGCCCATCCGGCCCGACGAGCGATTCGAGAGAAATCGCACGGGATCAATCTCTTCGCGGGTTGCGCCGGAAGTGATCAGCACGCGCTCACCGGCCAAATCCTGCACCGCGTGCCGTTCGCCTTCACGTAGTAACTCAAGCGCGGCGGCGACGATCCTCTCCGGCTCGCTCAAACGACCCGGCCCGATAGTACCGCAAGCCATTTCGCCCGCGTCCGGCTCTATCACGCGAACGCCGTCGGCGCGCAACTTAAAGAGATTGCGTCGCGTCGCCGGGTGATTCCACATCGTCGTGTTCATCGCCGGAGCGACGAGGACGGGCGCGTTCGAGGCCAGATAAGTCGAAGTGAGAAAATCATCTGCGATGCCGCCTGCCATCTTGGCGATGATGTTAGCCGTGGCGGGCGCGATCAGGAACAAATCAACGGTCTGCGAAAAAGTGATGTGGGCGATGGGGTCTGGATTGTCCGGAGCATAATCGTCAACGATGACGTGCGCGCCGGAGAGCGCGCGAAAAGTTAGAGGCGTGATGAATTCGCATGCGCGCTTTGTCATCGCGACGCGCACGGTGCATCCGGCGCGTTGCAGACCGCGCAAGACCTCTGCCGCCTTATAGGCCGCGATGCCACCCGAAATTCCCAGAGCGACTCGCCAGCCATTCGCCTCGCTTGCCGTCAAATCATCAGCCATGATTTCACCCGACATTCTCCACTTCTCTTCGAGAGAAAATGTAACATCGCAGGCTTGGTCGCGCAATGCGGCTTTGCCTGACATGTCAATCATTCACATGAGACGGCAGGGGAGCGCATGTGCTAAACTCGGACTATAAAATTTACCACGACGATCATTTAACGTCGTACGCTGCTGGTCGCATAGTGTCATGAAAAGGGCGAATGTTTTTCGTATCGGTCTATTGGTTCTACTCTCGCTCGCGGGTGGGGGCGCAGCGTCGGCGCAAGTCCCGAAGGATGAATCGGAGAGGGAGTTTGGGCCTGTCGTCCGCGCTTACCTTGGCTACTTGCGCAACGAGCAGGAGGTAGTTGATGACCGCGCCAGTCGCCACGAAATCAACCGGGCATATTACCGTCGTAACTCGAATCGCATACGCGCGCTGAGACAGATGGCGATACGGATCGTAGAGGAGACCGGCAACGATTATCTGCCGGAGCTGGAAGCGGCAGCGCCCGATGAATTTAAGAACCTCTTCGAGAGCCCCCCGAAGCCCGGAACTTTTCAGCCTGGCGACGTGCTCAATAATACATTCCGTTTTCTGGGAGTTATTCGCGCGGGAGAAATCTTTTATCTCTTTGCTCGGCTTGACCCGTATGAGCAGGCGGAGTTGATGCAAAGGGAGAAGGACAAAGAGAATGGCCCAGTGCAGAGCACGGATGCGCAGTCCGCGCAGACTCCCACCACTCCCCCTCGTCCTGCGCCAGCCAATGCAATAGATACAACCCGACCTCGGCGGGTGAGCGTACCATAACCTTGATCGTTTAAAGTTGTGGCAGCATCTCATGAGTCAGCCGACATTTTTCGATAAAAAAAGCGACCGTCATACGATTGATGCCGAGCAGATAGTCTTGCGCGCGCTCGGCGATTTTCAAGCGCGCGGCAAAGTCCTGGCCCAAAGAGATTTGCCCCTCGATCGTTTAAGAGGAGCGCTCAAACGCGCCGCAGAAGCTTTCGATGTCGAAGAGTTGTCGGACGAGCATTCGGTCGCCGCCCTCCGAGCGTTGGGTGCAGAGATCAGACAAGTTCCGTCCTTCGTCGCCAAACATCCGTTTCGCGTCACTGTTCCTACAGAGTTGGCCGCGCGTGCCACCCAAATTCACCAGCAGATGATCGCCGGGGAAAAGCAAGACGCCGAGACCGCTTCCTCCTGAAGACAAATCAAGTCTCAGGCCAACGACCGATTCATCAATCTAAACTGATCTTTTGCACATAGCCCCGGTCGCGGAAAAAATTGTTGCCCGCGCCATCGTCTGTTACCATACTCGCGTTCTCATAAAAATTTCAGATCAAAGTTGCTTTGCCAATCTCTGTCATTCGGAGGCACATCGAATGCACGCGATCCTGAAGGGCGCTTCAGTATTTCTACTTATCACTGCGCTTTTGATCATCGCTTCGTCTTTAGGCGCACAGGATAGCCGGGCGAAGGGATTGGGCTTCAAAGTAAGCATGAATGATCAATCGCCTCGCGCCCGTGTGCGCGCCACTCAGCCGTTCGGGTTTGCGATACACGGCGGGGCGGGCACGATTCTCAAAAGCGAAATGTCGCCGGAACTTGAAGCGGCCTATCGCGCCAAGCTTCAAGAGGCAGTTCTTGCTGGTTACAACATCCTCAAGAACGGCAAGAGCAGTCTCGATGCCGTCGAAGCCGCGATTCGTATCCTTGAGGACTCGCCTTTATTCAATGCCGGTAAGGGTTCGGTCCTGACCAGCGCGGGCACGGTCGAAATGGACGCCTCCATCATGGATGGAAAAACGCTCAAGGCCGGGGCCGTCACCGACGTTAAGCATATCAAGAACCCCATCAGCCTTGCGCGAATCGTGATGGAGCAAACAACGCACGTTCTTTTGGCCGGCGACGGAGCCGAAGCCTTTGCCAAAGAGAAGGGCATTGAACTGTTGCCGCAGGAATATTTCATCACGGACAGAAGACTTAAGGAGCTTGAACGCGAGAAGGAGAAGGAGAAGAAAAAACAGACCGCGACACCAGAGCGGACGAACCGCATCGGCGGTCTGACCGCAGTGGATGAGGGAATATACGGAACCGTCGGGGCCGTGGCGCTTGATAAAGAGGGCAACCTCGCGGCCGGAACCTCCACCGGTGGAAAGACCAATAAGAGGGTGGGGCGTGTCGGCGATTCACCCATAATCGGCGCTGGCACCTTTGCTAATAATCGTACCTGCGCAGTCTCCGGAACAGGCGATGGCGAATACTTTATGCGCCTTCTCGTCGCCTATGACATCTCTGCCCGGATGGAATACAGGGGGATGTCCGTGCAGGATGCAGCGCGCACGGTAGTGATGGAAAAACTGAAGCAAATGGGCGGCGGCGGCGGCATTATTGCCATTGACAGGAATGGTCAGATCGCAATGTCCTTCAATACTGCCGGTATGTACCGTGCTTTTATTGATGCGGACGGAAAACCAGTCGTTGATATCTATAAAGATTAGCCTTGCGCGAAGGGCGCTGGCGCGTTTTTTTGAGCGAGATGCGCTCTCGCAGAGGGTTTGAGGTTGACAAGGAGACTGGTTAAAGCACAAGGTAGAAGCATAGCATGCCGCCAACCCCGCACAGGGCTAATCCGGCGGGCTGCCGTGCAGCGCAAGGTTTGCCGCTAAAATCCGCGAAAAAAAGAGCTTCGGAGTACGGGTTTTACGTAAATGTTTGTTGACACCGGCCTTAGATTCGTGTAAAAGGCCAAGATATTGGAGCCCACGGTGGCTCATCATGCCTGCTTTTTTAATAGGGATGTTCCGCGCGGGTGATCTTAGGAAGAGTCGAGACGGGTCGCGTGCGTGAAACGAAAGACCGTCTTCCGCGAGCCTGGTGAGGCTTGCGGCGCG
>JBKKAL010000117.1:0-17131 GCA_046714695.1 Pyrinomonadaceae bacterium | reverse complement strand
GGTATTTGAGGATGAGAGTGATCTTTGCCACCGAGCCTTAGTCGGGCGGTTCTTCACAACTGGTTCAGGGGGATGGCGATGCCGGTGACTTGGTTCGGCGCGCTGAACGTCCCGCGCAGGATGGCCTTCCCGGTGAAGAGCGTGATGCGGTAGAGGCGCGCCTGCCCACCGGTCGTGAGCGAGGCGAGGCCGCGAACGTCAACGGTCGAGCCGTTGCGGATCGTGCTGTAGATGTCGAACCCGACCAGCGGCGCCGTGTCCACGGTCAGCTTGCCAGTCGTGTTCAACGTTCCCGCGTTGGGCGGCGCCTGGATGGCGACTTGGTCGAGCGACGAGTCGATGTCGTAGAGCGTCGTCGCCGTGTTCGGGTCTGCGTCGTTGTTGGTGTAGGCCGCGCCCGTGATCCCGGTGGCGGGAGTTCCGGGCGTGTAGTTGAGCGTACCATCAACGAGTGTCGCGCCAGTGTCAACGTTCGCCCGCAGGTTCTGCCCGTTGTCGCTGACGATGCGGAGGCGGTCAACCACAGGGTTAAAGTCCACGCCGAAAGAGGTGCCTGATAGCGCCACGTTAAGGCGTGATTTCAGCGTGGCCTGCGCCGTGCGGAGGTCAATCGTGTACACGCCCCCCGCGTTGCCTAGACCGTATAAGTCACCGTTATCACCGTCGGCGCCGGTGGCCGGGCGGAAATCAATGCCGACCAGGTAAGTGTCCACGCTGAGGCCGAACACGGTGCCGATGGTGCCGGCGTTGTTGGGATCGTTCTCATCGAAGCAGATGAGTTGTTGCGGCTGCTGGGCACCGGTGAGACCGACAACTTCGAGAGTGCCGCGACTGCTTCCCCAAGAGCTTCCGCCCCAGCCATCGCCACAGCGGCCGCTGCCGTCGCCGCTCCAGCCACCGTCGCGGCTATACTGCGCCTGCGCCGTACCGGCCGCGAGCGCGACAAACATTAAGGCCGAGAGCATCACACCCGTAAATTTGCTAACGTATTTACCACTTGATTTCATTTTAACTATCCTTCTAAGATGGGGTGGACTACGCACATTAACATCTTGCCCCAAACAAGTATGCCTCATGGAATTGTTGGCGTTCAGGTTACAGTCACGCAATTCAAATAATATAGTCGGGTAGCTCGATGGAAATACGGAGGCTGAGATATGATTGGATTTCTCAGCGGCAATTAAATTTTCAGTCCGAAGAAAACCGCCTATAATTGAACGCTTGCTGCGAAATCGCGCCCAACAAATCATTCGACCGGAGCGGAAATAGCATGGCTTTTATCGAGAACTTGGATGCCATTCGATGATTCTTCCCGCCCGGTCAATTCGGGCGTTAGGTGGCTTCTATTCGATGAGAGACTAAATTGTAAACTCATGTCGAAGGTTCGCACCAAAATCTCAGTCGCGGGTTTCAATAATGAGGAAATTGCCGAAGGGTTTCAGGATTTCCTCGCAGAATTTAAGGAGCGCCCGTGGCTCATCAATCCTCAAGCGGAATGGGATTCAGATCGAAGCCTCCTTCTAGTCACAATCGAAACCGAAGGAGATGACCCGAAGCTTGAATCAGATGGGGTATTCGATGAAGTTTGGGATTGCGTGCAGGCTTGCTTTAGCTTCTCCTCGGAAAGAATCAGTTTCGATATGCTTGAAGCCGAATTGATTTCGTGAGCTGCCTGAAGAGGAAGCGCGCCACCTGACAACTCATTCAACCGGAGCGCGAATAGCGTGGCTTTCATGCGCGCGACTCTGATGCTCGACAAATTGAATGCACGCCCGGTCAATTCAAGTGTTATGCGTCCTACCCGTTGTTGCGTGCGTGCAACAATGTCTTGCACCAGGGACACAGTCGTGATATAAGGCGTTCCTGAGATTGGGCGTTATATGTCGAGAATCCGAACATAGGAGGAAATTATGGAACTGGGAAATTTCTCTGTCAGCCTGGCTGTCAAAGATATCGAGGCGTCGAAGCTCTTTTACGAAAAGCTGGGTTTTACAGTTTTCATGGGAGATCAATCGCAGAATTGGCTGATTATGAAAAATGGCGAACACGCTATTGGGTTGTTTCAAGGCATGTTCGATAAGAACATTCTCACCTTCAACCCGGGCTGGAGTAGCGATGCCGAGCAACTCGGAGAATTCACGGACGTTAGAGAGTTGCAGCACCAGCTCAAAGATCGTGGCCTAACTATAATTTCAGAAGCAGACGAAAGTACTACTGGCCCGGCCAGCTTTATGATTATTGATCCAGATGGAAACACGATTCTTGTAGATCAACACGTATAGGCAATGTGGTAGTTTCTGTTTGCGAGCGGCGACGCATAACAACTGGTTGGACCGGAGCGCGAATAGCGCGTCTTTCATTCACAAGGGTTGAATGCTTGACGCGTTGAATGCGCGCCCGGTTAATTCGGGCGTTAGACGCTAAACTCCGGTTTATGGTAAACATCTTGAGACTTATGAGCAAAGTATTAAGTCTCATTTTTATTACTTCAATCATTACCCAGATTTCTGAAAGCAGAGATTGGCGCGGTATTACCCCTTTACGTTCGACTCGTGCAGATGTTGAACGCCTTCTCGGTCAGCCTGAGCAAGTTTCAGGCAGTCTTTATCAAACCAGCAATGAAAGAATATCAATCACTTACTCAGAGCGCCCGTGTGATTACGACTTTCAGGTTCCTCCCGGCACAGTAATAAATATTTCAGTTCACTCGAAGAACCCGCCGGCATTTGCTGCTTTAAAGTTGGATGAGCGCAAGTATGAGAAGCGCAGGGATCCTCACATTGAGTCTCTCTTCTACTACGTTAATCAAGAGGAAGGGATTAACTACACAGTAGATGCTGGCGTAGGAGTGGTGACAGGTGTCGAATACTATCCATCGGCTAAAGATAATAACCGGCGATGCTCACGCGCGAAAGATTCGACAGGTGGAACGAAAGATATTTCTAAGCTCGGCGAGTATGCTGGTGATCCCATTGATGAGAAAAAGAAGCTTGACAACTTCGCCAGGATTTTAGGACAGGATACCTCTCAACAGGGTTATGTCCTGGTTTATGCCGGAAGAAGCTCGCGCCTTGATTACACGGAAGTCAAAGCCATCCGCATTAAGAATTATCTGGTTAAGGTGAGAAAAGTAGACGCCAGGCAAATCGTCACGGTTTATGGCGGACATCGTGAGCAGGCGGCGGTCGAGTTGTATCTTGTCCCACAGGGAGCGACACCTCCGATACCTGCACCGACTCTTAAGCCGGAAGAAGTACGCATCGTTGATAATCGAGGAAAGAGGCGCAAACGTGGTCGTAACCAGTAAACTATCTATTCTCTTGATAGCCGTTGTGCTGGCCTTCGCAAATACCCCTGCGGATTTAGTGAGAGCGCAATCGCAGAATAGTTTCGTCTGCCCGATGCATGCGGGCGTAGTTTCGTCCGCGCCGGGCACTTGCCCACACTGCGGCATGAACTTGACCGCGCGCGCGGCCAAGCCCGGAGTCAAGCCTAAACTCCGGCGAAAACGGATCGCAGGCGGCACGCGCCAAGCGGCCAGCGCAAAGCAGAGATCAGCAACAACCACGCCGCAGACCGCGCCGCCCACGCCATTTTCCAAGCTTTCGACAGCCGAGCGCGTGCGGGAGATGGAGCGGCTTTCTCCCACCTACGAATATAGTTGCGTCATGCACGCGGAAGTGCGCCTGGCTCAGCCCGGCACATGTCCGAAGTGCGGGATGGCGCTCATGTCAAACAGTCCATCCGTCCGTGGGGAATATAAACTCGCCCTGTCCACGAGGCCGCTGCGACCAAAGCCCGGCGAAAAGGCTCGACTGCGTTTCGTGATCTCCAACCCAGAGACGGGTGCGCCCGTAAAGGATTTCGTGCTGAATCATGAAAAGCTGTTTCACCTGTTCATCGTCAGCAATGATATGACGGAGTATCAACACATACACCCACAGCTTGAACGCGATGGCAGCTTCGTGATCGAGACTGTGTTACCACATACAGGGCTCTACAAACTCCATGCCGATTTCTTCCCGGCGGGCGGCACACCACAGATACTTCACCGCGAACTCTCGACCGCTGGTTACCGCACATCAAGGTCGGCATCGCCAGCATTGCTCACCCCCGACAAGACGCTTGCCAAGACAGTTGACGGGATGAAGATCAATCTGGAATTAGGCGGAGCAAGCGCTCCGGCAGCAGGCGCGCTCATCCCGCTCAAATACCGCCTGACGGACGAGCGAACGGGAGAGCCTGTACGTAACCTTGAGCCGTACCTGGGGGCATGGGGCCACACGCTGATCCTGAATGCAGATCAGTCCGAATACCTACACTCGCACCCGACCGAGATGGTCCCCGATAATGTAGACCTCGCGACCCTGCGTGGTGGCCCGGAAGTAGAGTTCAAAACGATGTTCCCTGCCGCCGGGAACTACCGTATCTGGACTCAGTTTCAGCGCGCGGGGCGGGTCACTACGGTCTTCTTCACTATCAGGGTTGTGGATTGAGAGCACGGGCGGCGCATCTTACACGGTCGCTGATGATTGTCTCATTTATCCCGCTGATGGTGTGTTAATTACAAGATATGCATCGAAGGCCGTCTAATAACTCATTCAACCGGAGCGCGAGTTAGTTTGATTTTCATCGAGAATTTGGATTATTTCGGTGTTGCTTCCGCGCCCGGTTAATTCGGGCGTTAGAGGCTTCGCGTTATTAAAGTCCAAGGGGAAATGTCTGTTATGAACAATTCAAGTTATCAGCGATTGATGTGTTTGCTGATGATGTCGGCTTTGATTTTTACGCAGACCCAACCGTCCTCTAAAACTCAGGCACAAGTAGCTCAAACGAAAAACCTGACCGACCCGAAAGAATTAGAGGCTTTTCTCGACCCGATTTTTGCCGGGCAAATGGTGAAGCTGCATATTCCGGGTGCGGTCATTTCAGTTGTCAAAGACGGCGAAATGATTTTCACAAAAGGCTACGGCGTAGCCGACATCGAAAAGAAAACGCCTGTCGTTCCCGACAAAACAATCTTTCGCATCGGCTCCATTACGAAAGTCTTTACCGCGATTGCAGTAATGCAACTGGCTGACCGCGGAAAGATACATTTGAATGATGATGTCAATAAATATCTCACAGGCGTTAAAGTTCCGAACTCCTTTTCGCAGCCGATTACATTCGCCAGTCTGCTTACGCACACTTCCGGTCTGGATGAGATCAGTCCAGGCAGAAGAACCGCCGACGAAAGCAAAGTCATCCCGCTCGGCGAGTTTCTGAAAACTCGTATCGTGCGTCGTGTGCCGCCCGGCGAAGCTATTAGTTACAGCACATACAATCCGGCTCTGGCTGCGTTGGCAGTCGAGCAGATCACCAAAACGCCTTTCAAAGTTTATCTACAACAAAATGTCTTTGAGCCGCTGGGAATGAACCGAACGAGCATCGCTGCCGTCAAGACAGAACACAAACCGGAATTGGCGAGCGGTTACGAATACGCCGATAACAAATATCAGAAACTTCCGTTTCAATGGTTTCACACTTGTCCGGCTTCGGACATCAACAGCACGGCAACCGATATGGCGCGTTTTATGATTGCCAATCTGCAAGGCGGCGTGATTGACGGCAAAAGAATTTTGAGCGAACGTGCCGCGCGGGAAATGCAGGTGTCGCAATTTAGAAATCATCCGCGAATTCCGGGCTGGGCTTACGGCTTTTACGAATGGAAGCAAAATGATTTGCGCTTAGTCGGACACGGCGGCTCTATGGACGACGGTTATTCGGCTCTGATGACGCTCGTACCGGAGAAAAACTTTGGGGTTTTCGTCGCCTGCAATACCGAATCAGGTGCTTCCGGGTTGGCTGAAGAGGTGAAAGACGCAATTCTGAATCGCTATTTCCCCCCGCAAACACATCCGGAAGTGCCGCAAATGAAAAACCCGTCGCCGGACGAGCTGAAAAAATTTGCGGGTAAATATCGCCCGATTATTTATTGCCATTCTTGCCCGCCGAAAACTTCTTATCTTCCCGAACCGTTCGAGGTCAAGGTGACGGACGACGGTATGCTCTCGGTTTTTAACGGGCGATGGACACAGATTGAGCCGATGCTTTTTGTCCGGGCCGACGGCAGGCTGGCCGGACGGACTCTGCTCGGATTCAAGGAAAACAAACAAGGCGAAATTGCCTATCTGTTTCAGCAAACATATCTAGTGTCTGAAAAAATTGCGCCTTGAGATATTGACCATTTAACACATTAAGAAATTCCGGCGTTAATAAAATGATGAAACACTTTATGACGGCTGCGATGCTGGCCGTTTTCCTGACCACCTTGATCACGGCATCGGGTCAAGACAGGAAGCGGCAAGTAGATAACCTAATCAAAGCGGAGATGGCGAAGCTCCATATACCCGGAGCGGCCGTGGCAGTGCTTCGCAATGGCAAGATTGAATTGCTCAAGGGTTATGGATTGGGGAATATTGAGCGGAAGATTCCCGTAACGCCTAACACTATGTTCCAGATCGCCTCGACCACCAAGCCTTTTACGGCCATCTGCGTGATGATGCTTATTGAAGAAGGCAAGGTTTCGCTTGATGAGAAGGCGATGAAATATCTTCCCTGGCTACCGGCGATTTACAGCGAGGTTACTGTGCGCCAACTCTTGACGCATACCTCAGGAGTAAACAGGGACGTTCGCACGGCTAATGTAGATAACTTTACTATTGATGAATTCAAAAGAAGGTTTGCTGCCGCCCCGACCTCTTTCAAACCGGGCGAAAAGTGGGAGTACAGCAATAACGGTTACATCTTGCTTGGATTGATTGTTGAGGCGGTGAGCGGGAAATCATTTGGCGAGTATCTGGCTCAGCGTATCACGAGGCCGCTTGGCATGAATAACACCAGATATAATGAGCCGCCGACCGACAAAATAAAGAATCGCGCCATCGGGTACGACTGGCTGGAGAATACTTATAAGCCGAGTTCTTATTTCTCCGGCGGCTACACAGGAGGGGCGATAATCTCTACCGTATCCGATATGGCGAAATGGGAGCAGGCGCTCTCCACAGGAAAACTACTCAGGCAATCAAGTTTCGAGCAAATATGGACGCCCGTCAATCTGATCAACGGGCAACCGCGCAGTTTTGAATTTCGCGGAGAGCAATCGGGCTACGGGTTCGGCTGGTTTCTGACAAGCTACAAGGGACGTAAGTTATTCACACATGGAGGTACGGTTTCAGGATTCTCGGGCCAAATCCATCGCTTTGTGGATGATAAAGTCACTATTATCGTGCTTACCAACAGTAAATCAGGAGCAGATAGGATCGGGTTTGCCGAAGTCCTGGCTCGTGGTATAGCTGATCTCTACTTTGCTGCTGCCCCCAAAACAGGGGTTGATTAGCAGCTCAGACATTTGAATAATGGCGTCATTCGAATGGATTGATGAGCATTGGTATTTGTATCATGAGTGGTTATTCGGTTAGGCTGAATAACACGACGGCGCGCCGGATAACTCATTCAACCGGGGCGGAACCGGTAAGCCTCTTAAATTCGATGTTGATTGCGCGAAGGTTAATTCGGGCGCTCGATGTCTTACGTTAGTCAAACTAAAAGGAGATAAGCACTATGGCGGATCAGAAAGACAAGGCACAAGAGAAAAAAAGGCAGGAAGATTCCGATAGCAGCGATCAGAACGATGAACAAGCGAGCGGCTACGGCAGCAGCGGCGGCAATATGGGTGCGGGAAAGTCCGGCAAGGAGGGTATGGGCAGCGAAAAACCGAGCGATGAGGAGGGGATGGGGAGCCAGAAGCCAGGCGGCTCTGATTCAAAACAATAAGTTCAATCGTGCATACAATGCTGATCCTACAGTAGGCGTATTGATTGCCTGATCTTCTTATTTTGGGGAGTATGCAGAACATGAAGTGTGTAGCTTGCGGGAGTACGGCACTGGTCAAAGGCATGCTCCTGGATAACGCCGGTGGTAGAACAGCCATATTTAAGCCGGATGAAGTCTCCACATGGAAAAGCCTGTTCGGGGTCGGCACGCCTGAGGTTCGCGCCTACGGCTGCATTCACTGTCAGCATCTACAGTTGGCCGTAGATTTCAGTGAGGATGACCTGGAGCGTTACTAGAAGTTTGAAGGAGAGCAGCCAACGGTACTGGACAGAATAAACGTAGAGCCGAAAGAGCCGGAAGATTAAAACGCAGGCGATGTCGCCAACGCCGCGCTCAACAAATCATTCGTGCCCGCAGCGAATCAGCTTTCCTTTGATCGAGAAGTCGCCTGTACTGGCGTTCCGGTGCGTGACGGCTTGCTGCGCTTGTAAATTTGATTGTAAATCTATACCCGTGAAGGTAAACTGTTCCTTGTCACATTAAGGAAAGTTGTATGTGCCCAAGACCTCGCTTCCTGATCCTTTCTGCTTCTTTACTCCTGATGGGGGCTTTTGTTGCCGCTCAAGCGCAGAGTTCATCCATCCAGAGTAGTTTTGATTTTCGCAACGGCGCGCAGGGCTGGCAGGCCGGCTTTGCCGATTACCCACCGGCACATAATCCGAATGACTTTTACAAATTGAAAGCCGAGATACGCCCTCTCCCGCCTGAATTGGGAGTAAGCGGGACGGGATTCTATATTCAGGGCGATAACCATTCCGATGATCTGTTTATGTTCCTCAAGCGCCGATTGGGGCCTGCCGACGGCATCATCGCCGGGCAGAAGTACCAGCTTCGTTTTAGTATCACCTTTGCCTCGAAGGCGCAGAGTGGATGCGTCGGTGTGGGAGGCGCACCGGGCGAGAGCGTGTATCTAAAAGCCGGAGGTTCGCCGGTTGAGCCGCTCGTGGTAGGAGATGACTTCGGCTTGGTGATGAATGTTAATAAAGGCAATCAATCTCAAGGCGGGCCAGCCGCTTCTTCCTTCGGGGACGTGGCCAACGGCCTTCCCTGCAATCTGAGTTCAATGCCCTACGTCTCTATTCAACGCGATAACTTGCACACGTTTGATGTCACTGCCAGCGCGAGTGGCGAACTGTGGCTGCTGGTAGGCACTGATTCAGGGTTTGAGGCTTTAACAGCTCTTTACTACCAGCGCATTGACGTGCAACTAATACCCTTGAATGGACCTTATTCAGGGGCTCCCGTCCTGCTTACGGATACCAATACTGTTCGGGCGGCCGCCCTCGACTCGGTGACAATGGTGCGCGCTCCGTTTACAGTCGCCGCGAGGAATAATTTCAGCTCGGATCAGCGCACTCGCCTTATGCTCTTTGCACGCAATCTGGAACTGATGCCCGGTGAAAATAGTTCGGTTGTGAAAGCCCAGGCTGAAGACTCTCAAGGCAGAGTTTACCCATTGACTATAGAATACGTTGGGAAAGTTCCTAACTTTGATTGGCTGACACAAATAGTTATTAAATTGCCTGACGAACTCGTTAATACCGGCGATAACCCTGTAGATGCGCGAGTGAGCATCCAATTACGCGGAGTTATGAGCAATAGGGCGACCATCAGCATTGAACCAAATAACACCAATTAGCCGTAAAGCCATAAAATAGCTATTCATTACGCCACGCCCAAAAACTCCTTCAACCCGAAGCCTCGATAGCATTCCTTTCATTATTGAATTGTCCCATAATGGAGAAGGCTGCTCGCGCGTGGCGGATAGTATCAGGCGTTCGATTCATTCGTATTTATTTTGTAAGGATTTCAAATGCCAAGAATTCTCCTGAGCGGTTTAATCGGCGCAATCGTTTGTGCCATTCTCAGTTTCTTAATGTTTTTTCTGCTGACGGTTTTTGACAATCAGAAGCTCGTTGAAGCATTCGCCTATGGTCTTATCGTCGGCATTATCGGCGCTTTCGTCGGCGTGATTATTGGTTTGGCAGTCGGGATCGGTGATTTAGGCGCGATAGGGGGCGGAGCTGTCGGTTTTCTGGGGACATTGATTGTAGTGGCGATTTATGTTTTCTCCACCGCAGAAAGCCTCAGCCAATACGGGCGTTTCTTGAATGAGTCGAGAATTATTTTCGTCGTTTTATCTTTACCGACAATTCTGACAGGTGTTATCACCGCATTACTCAAAAATTTGATTTCCAGACCTTAGGGCTGATTGTTTTCGCCGTATTGGAGTTAATGACCTAACGGCGACATCGAACGAGTCGTTAGAGGGGACAGCAAGAAAGCGTGCCCCTCAAAAGGCTCGTCATATACAGGGCATGTACCTGAAGGACTTTCCCATCTCTTCCTGCTACAATCTCGCTCTTTAATCAACTATGCAGAGTCTCAGTCTTCACTCATCCGCGAAAAAAACCCCTTCCATTGATTTAGCGCAAGAGATCGCCCGCGTTGATGCTCTTCTGTCCGAGAGAAAGACGGAACTGATCGCTCTACAGGAGGAACTGCATGATTTCAAGGCTCGCTATACGCAAACGGTCGGAAGCCGTCTGGCCGAATTGGCCGAGGTGGAACGCGCTATCGTAGAGGCGGAAAAGCGCGCGCTCGGCATAGACGATTCAACTACTGATGAAGATACGGAAACGTCCACGACCGGCACGGACGCAACCGTTACATTGCCCGGCAAAACCACTCTGCGAAAGCTCTTCTGGTCTGTCGCCCGAATGTTTCATCCTGATCATGCGGCGGATGAAGGGGAGGCGCGTCGTCGTCACTCGATCATGGCCGAGGCAAGCCGCGCTTACCAGGAGGGTGATGTTGAAAGCCTGCACACTCTTCTCGGCGATAAAGAGTTGCGCTCGTATTGCGCCAGCGCGCAGGAGGGGGCTGACCGGGAAGAGGATTTGGCGGGCCGGTTGCTGAATCTCAGGGAAGAGCTTCGCACGGTCGAGTTCGGCATCAAGCGTATTCGTCAGAACGGATTGTACAGGCTCAAGCTTTCGGTCGCTGCGGAAGCTATGCAGGGAAGAGACGCGCTCGCGGCGCAGGCGGAACAAATCAACCGGCAGATCATAAAGGCGCGACGACGCCTCGAACACTTGTCCTGAATAAAAAAATACTACGTTGATTGGCTGCCATTTAGCCACACAGCTCAACGATGAAAAGGGAAAAACGTAAAGGGCGTAAGTTAAAACAGGAGTGATAAAAGCAACCGCTGCTTTTCGTCCCTCCTGTTTGCCTTTTTCCTTATTGGCCTCTTGCGGTCAAAGCCTCGCGCGCCACTTCCTTGTCATCGAAGTGCGAGACCTCGCGGCCTATGATCTGGTAATCCTCATGACCTTTACCGGCGATGAGCACTACGTCGCCCGTGCGCGCCTCATTGATTGCGTAGTGAATCGCGGCGCGACGGTCAGTAATCTTTTGATAGGGCCTGGCAATGAGCCGCATCCCCTCTTCCACGTCGGCGAGAATCTTTTCGGGGTCTTCCGTGCGCGGGTTATCGGAGGTAAGGATAATTATGTCGCTCAAGCTTGCGGCGGCCTCGCCCATCAGGGCGCGCTTTGAATGGTCGCGGTCGCCGCCGCAGCCGAATACTGTGATGATTCTTCCCTCGGTGACATCGCGCGCCGTGCGCAGCACATTAACGAGCGCATCATCGGTGTGCGCGTAATCCACCACGACGGCGAAATCCCCATCGTGCGCAACGCGCTCGAAGCGACCGGGCGCACCCCCGCAACTCTCCACGGCACGGCAGATCACGTCGAGGTCGTAGTCGAGTTCAAGCCCGCAAGCGACTGCCGCCAGGATGTTATAGATATGCGGGCGACCGACAAGGGGCGAAGAGAGCGCGCGTTCGCCCTGCGGAGTATGCAGGCGAAAACGCATCCCGGAGAGCGAGTATTCGACAGCGGTCGCCGAGACATCCGCCTCCGCATGGAGCGCGTAGCGCACAAGGCGCCCGCCAACCCGTTCCAGATCACGCGCCAGTTCGACGCCGTGCTCATCATCCATATTCAGGACGGATGCGCGCGGCCTCTCGCCGAGGCTGCCGTCGAAGAGACGACGCTTGGCCGCGAAGTACGCCTCCATCGTCTTGTGGTAATCGAGATGATCGCGCGTGAGATTAGTCCAGACAGCAACGCTCAAATAAAGCGCGTCGCAACGATGCAGATCAATGGCCTGCGAAGAGCACTCCATGACGGCCAGACGGCAACCCGCCTCGACCGATTGGCGCAAGGTGCGCTGCATATCGCTCGCCTCCGGCGTCGTGCGCTCGGCCTTGCGGCGCGTCCTCCCGATGCGATACTCGACCGTGCCCGTCATCGCTATCGGCTCGCCAGCCTCTTCGCCGATGGCCGCCACCAGATAAGCCGTCGTCGTCTTACCGTTCGTGCCCGTGATGCCGACCAGTTTAAGCTCGCGCGAAGGGTCGCCGTGAACTGCCGCTGCGGCCTGGGCCAGTGCCGCACGCGCATCACGAACCTCCAACCACGCGCCGCGAAAATCATCGGGTCGCTTTAGCTCGGAGATAACCCCGACCGCGCCCTGCTTCATCACCTGTTCGACGAAGCGATGCCCGTCAATCGTACCGCCACGAATGGCGACGAAGAGTGTGCCCTCGCGAGCCTGCCGCGAATCGTGCGTCACATCCGAGACAACGCTCTTTTGGTCGCCGGTCAATTCGACGCCGGTCGCGCGCGCCACATCTTTGAGAGTTATCGAACGCTTTGGATTTGTAGCCTCAGACACTTTTTCACCATCCATATAATCTCACCGAAAGAGAGAGATCAATCGGCACGGGAGCAGCAGCCGGTTGTTATTCGTAAATTAGCCGTGAAAGTTGATCATTATCGGTCTGCAAACAGGATATTAACACTGGAAGCCTGCGCGTCCGGCAACGGTTTGCGAATCAATTTATCAATCCCGCGCTTGACTCCCGGCTGCTATTCTGAGTATTGAATTAGTCTCTTCAAACGCAAAAGATGAGAGGCCGATTATGACATGGATTCGTACAATCGCGATGGCCGAGGCGGGCGATGAACTACGCCGCGCCATCGAAGCGCAAAGGGAGTTGTATCCGGCGGAATACGCCATCCCTATTCACCCGACCCCGGACGGCGGGGCATCCGAGATCGTCGCCTCACACAGCTTGATACCCGCAGCACTGCATCACGCCTTCGCCACCTTCGGCGTGTTGATGTCTGCGGAGCTGCCGCTCTCGCGCCGCCAGCAAGAGATGATTACGACGCTCGTTTCGGTCAGTAACCGCTGTCATTATTGAATCGAGTCCCACGCAGAGTTTCTGCGTCGAGTCACACTGGATCAGAGCCTGGTCGAGGCGCTACAGCAAGACTACAGAAGCGCTCCCATCTCCGAGCAGGATCGCGTCATGCTTGACTACGTAGTGCAATTGACGAAGGACGCGACACGGATCACGCCCGCCTTTCACGAGCGATTGCGCGCCGCAGGCTTCGACGACCGCGCGATTTTGCAGATCACGCTCATCGCATCGTGGTTCAACTATATCAATCGCGTCGCAGACGCTCTCGGCGTAGGCCGGGAAGATGCGTCTGAAGCTATTGCTACATCGCCGCAGGATAAGAAGTAAAAGAAGATACCTTGCCCGCTACTCTTATTCGTCCCTGCTCTTCTATTTATTTGAAAGGCGATTCGTCGCACAGACCGGGTTCCTCCTCGCAATCCATCTGAAGATGACCGTAAAAGCTCCTCGGACTGCCTTCTATGGCGTAGACGGCCTTTTTGATGGAGGGAAACTGTTTGAGCGTCGTATCCATTTCAGCCATGAACAGCTCGCTCGCGCACGATGCGCTGGTGTTCGGGATAATCCGCGTGAAATCCTTTAAATTAACGTAGGCCGTGCCCTTCTTCACCTTAACGCTGATCAAGATGGATTTCGTTGAGTCGGAAAAAGTGGAGAGATAGCCTTTCGCACGTTCACTCGCTCTGGGCCCGCTAAAGAGTTGCTCAAGAGCAGCCTTGGCGATTGACGACGTTGACGCAACCTTACGCGTCACGGGGAAAACCTTGCCGCAATCAAGCATGCCCGGATTAAGTTTCTCATTTGTGAAATACACCTTCAGCGAAGTCTTCTTTTGTGTCGGAGAAGCAATCGTCGCGCTCAACAGAACGAGAGCTACCAGCAGTGCGATACGTCGCATACACTCACCTCCGGCCAAAGTTCTGGGGGCCTATCAGACTGAGATGTTCAGAGCGGATTCAAAATATCGCCAGGCATGAGTGATGTCAATAATTATTGAGATGATTCGGCAAATAAGCCGGGCGCGAAGTTGTTCGCTTGTGCCCCATTTAAACGCCGTCGCTAGACAACATCGCGCTAATCTTCTAAGCTGATTGACTGCAAATCGCGATGTATTTTTGACATCACGTATCGTTCGAGTTGAGCGCACGAGCTGGCGCTCTGGAATTGCGAAAGTGGCGAAATTGGCAGACGCGCCAGCCTTAGGAGCTGGTCCCGTAAGGGGTGGGGGTTCGAGTCCCCCCTTTCGCATCACAGAGTTTTTGATGTTAGAAAAAAGTACAAATTGATTTTCTCCAAAAGGAAGGATGCCCGTTCGACGCGCACGGCCGTGCGGCGCGGTGGCGGGCTTCAAATTTTATGAAGACTGAATTAATAGAAACTTCTGCGACGCGCAAGGAGATTAAGGTTGAGATCGAAGCCGAGAAACTGAAGGCCGCTTACGATCAGATCAGCGACCGCTATGCGAAGCTCGCCAACGTTCCGGGCTTTCGTCGCGGCAATGCCCCGCGATCGGTCGTCCGCACGCGCTTTAAGGATGAGATTCGCGGCGAAGTATTGCGCGAGGTTGTGCCGCCAGCTATAGACGAGGCGATTGCCGAGCACAATCTAGTGGTTATCGGTGAGCCCGGCGTGCATCTTGAAAACGAGGAAGGATTAGACAAGATCGGCGACGCTCCGCTCTCCGTTCATGTTCATGTCGAGGTGCTGCCGGAGGTCGCGCTCGGCCAGTACAAAGGGTTGGAGGCGGCGCGGATGACGCGGCCCGTGACGGATGAGGATGTCGCGCGCGTGATAGAGGGTTTGCGCGAAGCATCCGCCTCGCTTCAGGCGGTCGAAGATCGCCCCTCCGAGACGGGCGATACCGTGACGATAAATATTCACGGCACGTTTACCGCGACGCCGGAAGAGGAGCCGATCAATGTCGAGGATGTAGATGTCGTGCTGGGCGGCGAGGGCGTGCAGCAGGATTTTACGGACAACCTGACGGGCGTGCGCGCCGACGAGGCGAAGACTTTTACGGTCAAGTACCCGGAGGACTTTACGTCGAAGGGTCTGGCCGGGAAAGAGGTCGAGTACACGACGAGCGTCACCAGTGTGCGTCGTAAAGAACTGCCCGAGATGGACGACGAATGGGCCAAAAGTCTCGGCGACGAGTTCGATTCTCTGGCGACGCTCAAAGAGAAGGTGCTCGAAGACTTGCAGAAGCGCGCCGGTGTTGAATCTGATCATCGCTTGAGAAGCATGGTTGTGCAAAAACTCGTCGAGGCGCATCCATTTGAAGTGCCGGATACGCTGGTTGATTATCAAACGAATCAACTGCTCGAATCGGTCGTGCGCGACATGGTCGGGCGTGGGTTCGATCCGCGCCAACAGCAGTTCAACTGGGATGGATTGCGTGGGCAGTTGCGCGAGCAGGCGACCGTAGATGTGCGCAGCTCTATGCTTCTGGAGCGCATCGCCGATGAAGAGAAGTTGGCTATCACGGACGAAGAGATTGAAGCTGAGATCAACACACTGGCGGCCTCGTCGCGTCAATCCGTGGAACAAGTGCGCGCTGCCTTGACAAAGCAAGGAGGCGAACGTAGCATCGCCGATAGGTTGCGCAATCGTAAAGCGCTCGACCTGATTATTGAAAACGCGCGAGTCAGCGATGAAGAGTGGCGCGAAGAAGAGTTAGAAGCGGAAGCAGCCGATGCGGCGGCGGTCGCGTCGCAAGAAGAAGAAGCTGACAGCAATCAAGAGCAATCGGGCGAGCCGGATGAAGAAGCGGAAGCCAGCGCACAATCTTCTTCACCAAAGGCTTGAGCGTAAGATAAGATGGTAAGCCGAGCGTGCGAACCCCCTGGTTGGCTCAACTCGCAAAAGCGTCCGGTCTCTAGTTGAAAGGTTCGGAGTCAGTATGGCTTTAGTCCCGATGGTCGTCGAGCAAACGTCGCGTGGCGAGCGCGCCTTCGACATTTTCTCGCGCCTTTTAAAAGACAACATCATCTTTTTGGGCACTCCCATTGACGACACGATTGCTAATCTGATCGTCGCCCAGCTTCTCTTTCTCGAAGCCGAAGATCCCGAGAAGGACATCAACCTTTATATCAACAGCCCCGGCGGCTCGATCACGGCCGGGATGGCGATCTACGATACGATGCAGTTCATTCGCCCCGATGTGACGACGATCTGCGTCGGCCAGTGTGCGTCGATGGGCGCGCTCCTTTTGACGGCCGGCGCGAAGGGCAAGCGTTTCGCGCTCCCCAATTCGCGCATACTCATCCACCAGCCTTCTGGCGGCGCACAGGGCCAGGCCACAGACATACGCATCCAGGCCGAAGAGATCATACGCATGCGCGAACTGACCTCGAATATTCTCGCCAGGCACACCGGGCAGCCTTATGAAACGGTTGAGCGCGATGTCGAGCGCGACCGTATCATGTCCGCCGTGCAGGCCAAAGAGTACGGGCTGATTGATGAAGTGATCGCACACCGCGAATAAGTCCATTTTGGATTTTAGATTTTGGATTTTGGATTCAGGGTTCTACGGCTCAAGATTCAAAACCAGGCTAATCTAAAATCCAAAATCTAAAATCCAAAATCCTCCTGGACGCTTATGGTACGACGAACTGACGACACGTTGCGCTGTTCATTCTGCGGCAAATCGCAGAATGAGGTGAAGAAGCTCATCGCCGGTCCCACGGTCTACATCTGCAATGAGTGCATAGACATCTGCAATGAGATTATCACCGATGACCAGCAGGCCGAATCCGTTGCCACCCGCCCGCCCCTACCCAAACCCAACGAGATCAAAAGTTTTCTTGATGAGTACGTGATTGGACAGGAGGAGACGAAGAAGCGTCTCGCCGTCGCCGTCTATCAACACTACAAGCGGATCGAACTGGCACGCCGCCGCACGGATGTCGAGATTCAAAAATCGATTATCCTGCTGATCGGGCCGACGGGGACAGGCAAGACGCTTCTGGCCCAGACGCT
>JBKKAL010000116.1:0-3289 GCA_046714695.1 Pyrinomonadaceae bacterium | reverse complement strand
CGGCGGTTGGCGATTGTGCCTTCGGACGGATTATTGTCGCTGTAGATGTAGATGTGCGGCATCTCTCCGATCAAGCGATCCGGCCAGCATGCTGAGGAGAGACCAACCTGTTTGCCGGGCATAAATTCCAGCGCGCCATGTGTGCCGACGTGGACAACCGCATCCGCACGAAAAACTTTTTCGAGATAGGTATAGAGCGCCATAAAGCCGTGATGGGGAGCGCCGCTTCGCGCCATCAAGAGCCGCATCGGGTCGCCCTCGTATCCAAAGGTGGGTTGCACGCCGAGGAAAACATTTCCGAGCATGATGCCCTGAATCAGCAGATCGCCGCCGAAGGAATTTATCTGGCCGGGCGCGCGCCCCCACTCTTTTTCTATTTCGTCAACAAATGGACACAAACGCCTGTACTCGTCCGCCGTCATGCGATAAGCGACGTTAGCCGTCGCGCCGAAGCTCTCGGAGTTTCCGCCCAGCAGCATCTCGCGCAGGGTATCAGGACTGTGCGGCACTTCAACGTTGTAACCATCCTCCTGCAAGCGACGAAGCGTCTCCCACACGCTTGGAAAGACATCAAGATCAGCAGCCGTGCCAATGTTGCCCTTGTTGGGTGGAAAGCAAAAAGCGAGCAGGCTCAAGCGAAGCTTCGAGCGCGGGGCGTTGCGCAAATGATTCCAGCGGCGCAGACGGCGCGCAACTCGGCGACAGCGATCTTCCAAGGGGACGGGCGCTGCGCCTCCCTCAGGCATACCGCCATAAACGAACGGTTCGGTCGCGCCGTCGATTTCGGGGATCGCGATCTGCATCCCGGCCTGCACGGGATTGAGCCCCGTCCCGGACTGCTCCCATGCTTCAATTGTTTGCACGTCAAGACTAACAACTGAACGGAAAGGGCGATTCAGGTCGGAAAGGTAACGTGCTGCCGCTTCGCTGTCATTCATCGCCGGGCCGCCGACGAAACTAAAACCCGTCAGGGATACGATCTGGCTCACGCGCGAGTGAGCCGTTAATCCATCTGCTGTCGGCCCGCTATCAATCTCAGCATTTGCTGTTCGCTTTTTACCCTTCCCTTTTTTCTCTTCTTTCTGAACGAAGAATTTCTCACACGCTTCGCGATTATCCATCAGCGTCGAGATGGCTGGCACGACCGAGAGACCTTCAGCCTCTATGGCGCGGATCAAGCAATCGTAATGAAGCCGCGTCTTGCTTACGATCTGCGGGCGCATCAGGAGTAGTCCGATTGTCTCTTCCGGCGCGAGCACTCGGCCCCGGTGTTTACCGTCGCGCCGCTCGCTCCAACTGGCATAAGCCTCAAATGATTCAAACAGCTTTGGCGCATCCGGGTGATAGATGGCGACCGCAGGCATTCGTTCAGGCGGCGGCACTTCAATCGCGGTTTTTGAAACGCGTTCGTCCCGAACGTAATGCTTGATCGCATAGAGCACCATCGAACGGATATTCGTCGGCGTCGGTTGCAGGAAATAACAGAAGAGGTAGAGATAATGCTTGATGTCGCGCAGTTTTCCAGCCGCAGGAACGAAGCGCAAAAGCCCCGGCAGGCGATCAACCAGTTTGAGATACGGCGTATGGCTGCGTGATTTGTTGGCCCTGTGAGCGCGCGCCTGATCACCCATCCATGAACCGACCTTGCCCACCAGCAGGCTTGCCCGTCCGGCTTTTTTACCCAACGGGGACGCTTCCGTCCCTTCCACGATTTCAGTGCCGCCCATCTTCAACGAGCGGAGCAATTGCCCGAAGTCAAGCTGGCCCATGCGCGTGCGTCGCATCAAGTCCGGCATGCAGTTGATAACGACTACCGCGCGATGCTGCTCGCCGTATCGCTCAAGGGTAGAGAGCAAGCGCGTCGCGTTTTCTCCGTCCATGACGTGAATCACAAATACCACATCGGCCCGGCTAAGATCGCTTTCGACCTCGTCCCACTCGCTCTGCGTCAAAGGCATACCAAAGTTGTAGGCCGCGATGCGAAGATCAAGCCGGTAGGCGCGGTTGATCTCTGCCTCCGCCTGCCTGAGCGGGGCCAGTAAGCTTGATCCGACGTAGAGAACCGTAACGTTCAATTGCTCAACCTATCATTAAGAGAAAAGTTTCTTTCAGGCAACACCTTCGATCTGGTCTTCGAGCCCGGCGAATATCTCGCGCAGGCGATCCAACATCTCTTGATCCGCTTCCCAGAAACCACGTCCCGCTGCTTCGAGCAGCCGGGCGACGAGCGAGCGCACCGAATGCGGGTTGAGACTTTTGAGACGTTCGAGCATCGCCTCGTCAAGAACAAAGGTCTTCGCCACCTCCATGTAAATCCAATCGTCCACCGCGTCGGCGGTAGCAGACCATCCGAAGGTGTTGGCGACGTGGCTTTCGATCTCCGCGACGCCGCGGAAACCGTGCTTGAGCATGCCTTCGTACCACTTCGGATTGAGCGTCTTGGCGCGCGTCTCAAGCCTGACCGTTTCTTCGAGCGAGCGCACCCGCGCGTCGCGCGTCAGGGTATCGGAAAGATAGATGGCGGGGCGCGCGTTTGCTCTTTTCTCTACGGCCTTCGATACCCCGCCAAGATATTCAAAGTAGTGATCAACATCCGTGATGCCGATCTCGAAAGTATCTATGTTCTGGTAGGCGGCCTCTACGCGAGAGAGAGCGCGATCCATCGCATGCCTAGCCTCACGTCCTTCGATGGTGCGCCCCTCGCGGTCGCGCCCGTAGGCGAAGCACTTGCGCGTGACGAACAGATCGCCGAGCGTATCATCACGCTCCCACTGCGAATCCATCACCATAAAATTGACGTTTGTTCCGTAATTGCCCGGCGCATTCGAGAAGACGCGCACTGCCGCATCGTCAAACGAGCATGCGTCCCCTTTCATCTGCTCAGCAACGTGATGGCGCAGGTAGTTCATCTCCGGCGGCTCGTCCAGAGCGGCGACGCACCTGACGGCCTTATCAAGCAGGCCCATCGTCGCTCCGAACAGGTCGCGGAAAATACCTGAGACCGTCATCGTCACGTCAATGCGCGGTCGCTTCAATTTTTCAAGCGGGATCACTTCAACTTCCGTCGCGCGGTTCAACTGATCGCGAAGGGGCTTCACGCCCAACAGCCACAGGGCCTGTGCCACGCCTTCGCCCTGCGTCTTGATATTGTCCAGTCCCCACAGGACGAGCGCCATCGCGCGCGGATAGCGGCCGTGTTCCGTCCTGTGCCGCTCAAGCAAAGAGTTGACGACCCGTTAGGCGCGCGTGAAAGCGATTTCCGACGGCACTGTATAGGGATTGATAGCGT